>NZ_CAHJWW010000186.1 GCF_903643035.1 Sphingomonas bacterium
GACGCCGCGCACCGGCATCTGCGCGCCCCAGCGCGGCAGCGCCGCCGTCTCGCCGGTGGCGAAGCCGATCGTCGCGCCGCTCGCGTCCTTGCCCACCACGATCGCCGCCCGCCAGTCGGCATAGTTGATCGAGATGTTGGTGTTCAGCATCGCCTGCAGCCAGGCGCCGCCGGTCCGGCCATCGCCGACCCCATCTTGGCTGGCTCCGTCTTCGCTGGTGATGTCGACATGGCGCAGCGGCCCGCCCCAGCCGCGCCCGCGATCGAAGCGCAGCAGCCCGTCGCGAAGCGCGGTCTCCGCGTCCCCCTGGATCGCGGGGTCGAGAGACGTGCGGACCCACAACCCGCCCGAATAGACGCTGTACGGCCCGTCGCGCTCGCTCTCGCCGAACCGGTCGATCAGCTGGCGGCGCACCTCCTCGACGAAATAGCCGCCGATCTTCTCGAACTTGGGCGTCTGGCGCAGGATCGCGCCGATCGGCTGCCCCACCGCCTCGTCGTGGCTCGCGCGGGTGATGAAGCCGTTCTTCAGCATCTCGCCCAGCACGTAGTTGCGCCGCGCGAGCGCGCGATCGGTATCGCGGAACGGATCGTAGTTCGCCGGCCCCTTGGGCAGGATCGCCAGATACGCCATCTGCGCGACGGAGAGCTGCGGCAGCTCCTTGTCGAAATAGGCGTGGGACGCGGCCTCCACGCCGAACGAGTTGCGGCCGAGCGCGATGGTGTTGAGGTACAGCTCCAGGATCTGCGGCTTGGTCAGCGCATCCTCGATCTTGTAGGCGAGCAGCGCCTCCTTCAGCTTGCGGCTGGGCGAGTATTCGTTGCCGATCAGCAGGTTCTTGGCGACCTGTTGCGTGATGGTCGAGCCGCCCTTGGCGCGACGGCCGGTACCGTACTTGCGGGCATAGTCGACCACCGCGCCCGCGACGCCGGAATAGTCGACGCCGTGATGCTCGAAGAAGCCCTTGTCCTCCGCGGCCAGGAAGGCGCGCACCAGCATGGTGGGATATTCGGCATAGGACAGCTCGACGCGCCGCTCGCGCGCATAGGTATAGACGGGCGTCCCGTCGCTCCCGCGGATGTTGGTGGGCAGCGGCGGCTCGTAGGTGCGCAGCGCGTCCACCGACGGCAGGTCGCGGATGATCGTCACCCACAGGACGCCATAGGCCGCGACGGCGAGCAGGACGACGATCGCGAGCAGCTTCACCCACCAGCGCCGCCACGACCGGACGAGGAGGCCCCGGGCGGCGGGGCCGCGCCGTCCGGCGGGATCGAGGGGAGCATGCGAGGCCATGACTGGACCGCGCGTCTAGCAGGTTCGCCGGGGGAGGAAAGCCGTGACGCCCGTGCGGCGGCGGCGGGCGGACGTCATCTCGCGGGCGTCATGCCACTGAAGTCATATTGCGGGCGTCATGTCGCGGGCGTCACCTCATCGCGATCCGCCGCGCGAAATGGACGTCCACCGCGCGGCGGATGCTCTGGGCGATCCGCTCGCGACCCTCGCCGCTGTCGAGGAACGCCGCGTCGCGCGGATTGGAGAGATAGCCGGTCTCGAACAGGATGGAGGGCATGTCCGGCGCCTTCAGCACCATCAGCGACGCCATGCGGTGGAAGTTGGGCTTCATCGGTACGAGGTCGTGCCCCTCGCGGCCGAGCAGCCGGGCGAAATCGGCCGAGTTGTTCATCGTCTCGCGCTGCGTCAGGTCGATCAGGATCGACGAGACGTCGGCGGGGGCGGCGCCAAGGTCGACGCCGCTGATCGTGTCCGCCTTGTTCTCGCGCAGCGCCAGGCGCGCGGCTTCCTTGTCGGACGCGACTTCGGACAGGGTATAGACGGACGCGCCCGACGCCTCCCCCGCGCTGACGCTGTCGCAGTGGATCGAGATGAACAGGTCGGCGTGCAGCCGCCGCGCGATGC
This sequence comes from Sphingomonas bacterium, assembly GCF_903643035.1. Lineage (GTDB taxonomy): Bacteria > Pseudomonadota > Alphaproteobacteria > Sphingomonadales > Sphingomonadaceae > Sphingomonas. The sequence continues at coordinate 1,918 of NZ_CAHJWW010000186.1, forward strand.
CGAACCGCTCGCGCAGCACCAGATAGCGGTCGTCGTCGCGGGTCAGCGCGACCCGCACCCGGCCCGAGCGGAGCAGCTCGTCGCGGATCGCGCGCGCGATCTTCAGCGTCATGTCCTTCTCGCGGAGGCCCGTCTCGGCCGAGATCGCGCCGGGGTCGAACCCGCCGTGCCCCGGATCGATCACCACCAGCGGACGCGACGCGTCGCCCTGGATGCGCGGCAGCCCAAGGCTGGTCGCCACCGCCGGAACGGGCGCGAATGCGCGCGCGCGGGGCAGCGGCCGTGGGTGGTTGCCGAAGCTGAACGGGAAGAAGTCGAGCCGCATCGGCGCGACATCGGCGGCGGCATCGCCGCGCGGACGAAGCGCCAGGACCAGCGTGCGGCCACCCTCCTCGAACCGGCCCGCCGTCACCGCCTGCGCCCGCCCGAAGCGGAAGACCAGCCGTGTCGCCCCGTCCGGCCCCGCCGTCTCGCGCACCGCCGTCTCGCCGACCGCCGTTCTGCCAACCGACAGGCCGTGCGCCGCATCCGCCTCGCCCGCCGGCAGCACACCGCGGTCGAGCCCGGTCACGTCGACCGCGATCCGGTCCGGCCCGGACAGCGACGCGCTGGACGCGGCGGCGACGGCGTCGTCGAACCGGATCGTGATCGCACGCGGGCCGACCGCGATGCCGGTCACGGTCGCCGCGCGGGCGGGCGGGCCAGCCATCGCGGCAACCATCATGCCAATCGCCGCAAGCATGGGGCGTCCATGCCCCCCACCCGCAGCTCCGGTCCAGCACAAACGCATCGCCACCAACCCCTTGTCGTCGGGGCGGGGCATAGACGGCGCGGCTCAATACCGGCTTGCGGGACGCGGTTAACCGGCCGTTCGGCAATTCCTTGCCGGCCGACCGGCAGGACCCTGCCCGTGCCGGCGTGCCGTTTCACCCGTCGGGGCGGGCCATGTCCGTGACGGTTGATGAACGGCCATTACGGTGCTAGCTGACACCGGAATCGGCGTAGTCACGTCCCTGTGGGTCATGCTGCTCGTCCGGTCCCACCGCCCGACCGAACGTCCCTTCGGCCGCGGCGTATCCAGGTTGACGCCCGCATGTCGCTTCGCCCCCGTTCGCTGACCCGCCCGGCTTCCGCCGGCGGCAGCGTCGTCGCGGGCGTGGCCGGAGGCACGATGCCCCGGCAGCGCGCGCGAGCGAAGGCGCATCCGCTTGGCATGCAGGACATCGTTCCGGCGTCGAGCCATTCCACATCACCCCATCGTCGCGCCCCCCTCTCCTCGGCAGGCTTCCTGCCCGCAGGCGACCCGGACGCGTGGAGACCCTTTCATGACCACCCGTATGTTGATCGACGCACGCCACCGGGAAGAGACCCGGGTGGCCGTCGTCGCCGGTAACCGGATAGAAGAACTCGATTTCGAATCCGCCGAGCGCAAGCAGCTCAAGGGCAACATCTATCTCGCCAAGGTGATCCGCGTCGAACCGTCGCTGCAGGCGGCGTTCGTCGACTATGGCGGCAACCGCCACGGCTTCCTCGCCTTTTCGGAGATCCACCCCGACTATTACCAGATCCCGCGCGAGGATCGCGAGGCGCTGCTGCGCGAGGAGGCGGAGCATGCGGCGGAAGAGGCCGCGTTGCGCGCCGAGCAGGACGAGGACGATTACGACGCCGGGCAACGCGACGACGCCGGACAACGCGACGACATCGAGCAGGACGACGGGTTCGAAGCCGCCGGTGTCGATGCCGACGAGGAGGAGGACGAGGCCGATGCCGGCGGCGACGCCCCGCGCGCCAGGTCAGGCGCCGGCAGCGGCCCGGACGACCAGGTCGAGGCGCTGCGCCAGCGCCGGATGAACCTGCGCCGCCGCTACAAGATCCAGGACGTGATCCACCGCCGCCAGGTGTTGCTGGTCCAGGTCGTGAAGGAGGAGCGCGGCAACAAGGGCGCGGCGCTGACCACCTATCTGTCGCTGGCGGGCCGTTACTGCGTCCTGATGCCCAACACGTCGCATGGCGGCGGGATCAGCCGCAAGATCAGCAACGCCGCCGACCGGCGCCGGCTGAAGTCGATCATGGCCGACCTGTCGCTGCCCGCGTCGATGGGCTGCATCGTCCGCACCGCGGGCCTCCAACGCACGCGCACCGAGATCAAGCGCGACTTCGACTATCTCGCCCGGCTGTGGGACGAGATCCGCGACAAGACCCTGGGATCGTCGGCGCCCGCGCTAGTGTACGGCGATTCGGACCTCATCAAGCGCGCGATCCGCGACATCTACAACAAGGACATCGACGAGGTGATCGTCGAGGGCGTCGAGGGCTATCGCCAGGCGCGCGACTTCATGCGGCTGCTGATGCCCGGCCATGCGCGCCGCGTGAAGCACTACTCCGACCCGATCCCGCTCTACCAGCGCAGCCATATCGAGGACCAGCTCGCGGCGATGTACCATCCGGTGGTGCAGCTGAAGTCCGGCGGCTACCTTGTCATCAACCCGACCGAGGCGCTGGTCTCGATCGACATCAACTCCGGCCGGTCGACCCGCGAGCACAACATCGAGCAGACCGCGACCGCGACCAACCTAGAGGCGGCGGCGGAGATCGCGCGTCAGCTGCGGCTGCGCGACATGGCCGGCCTCGTCGTCATTGACTTCATCGACATGGACAACAACTCCAACGTCCGGAAGGTCGAAAAGGCGATGAAGGAGGCGCTGCGCAACGATCGCGCGCGCATCCAGATCGGCCGCATCTCGTCGTTCGGGCTGATGGAGATGAGCCGGCAGCGGCTGCGGACCGGCGTGCTGGAGGCGTCCACGCGCGCCTGCCCGCATTGCGACGGCACCGGGCTCGTCCGCACGGCGTCGTCCGCCGGCCTCTCGGCGCTCAGGCTGATCGAGGACGAGGCCGCGCGCGGGCGCGGATCGTGCCTGACGCTGCACGCGAGCCAGGAGGCGGCGGTGTACGTGCTCAACAAGAAGCGCGCCGACATCGCGGAGATCGAGCAGGCCTATGGCGTGACCGTCGAGATCCTGCCCGACGGCGAGCGCGAGGGCGCGCGCATGTCGGTGGAGGCGAGCGGCCCGCCACCCGCGCACCCGCCGCGCTTCGACCGTCCGATCGAGGAGGTCGAGGAAGACTTGGCCGACGAGGTCGAGATCGAGGAGGAAGAGCCCGAGGAGGCGGACGAGCGGCCGGAGCGTGCCGAGCGTGCCGAGCAGGGCGAGGGTCGCGGGCGCGGACGTCGTCGGCGCGGGCGTCGCAATCGCCGGGGCGAGGGCGATGCCGCTGTTGACGGCGGCGCGGAGGCGATCGGCGACGGCGAGCCCGCCGATCAGCCTCTCGATGCCATTGGCGACAGGGAGAATGGCGGCGAGAACGGCGGGGATGACGGCGAGGAGGACGTCGCCGACGCGGGCGGCTTCGTCGGCGATCAGCCGCTCGACGCGGAGGGTGGCGACGGGGGCCGCCGCCGGCGTGGCCGTCGCGGCCCCAGG
>NZ_CAHJWW010000187.1 GCF_903643035.1 Sphingomonas bacterium
CCGCCCGATCCGCCGCCGCTGCCGCCGCCTGGAGCCGCCGGGATCGACGCCAGGCCGCCCGGCATCGACATGCCCCCGCCCCCGCTGCCGTGCGCTGGCACCGTGCTGCGCTGGAAGCGCGAGACGTCGGCGCCGGTCGAGACGGAGGCGCTGCCCGCCTGCGGCTGGCGTGCGAGCTGCGTCATCATCGCGCGTTCCGCCCTGGGATCGGTGCCGTCGGGCACCTTCACCGTGCCGGACGCGATCGCCTGTTCCAGCTCGCCGGGATTGTCCGCGATCGAGCGCAGCGAGATCGACAGCGAGCCGATCGTCTGCGCGACCGCGACGCCCTCGGCGATCTTGGGGGTCGCCTCGACGGTGACGGTGCCGAAGGTGGAAAGCTTGGTCTTGCCGTCCTCGCCCACCACGTTGTCGGTCCGCTGGTCGGTGGCGAGGACGCGCAGGTTGCGCATGATCGTCTCCGACGCCTTCAGCGGCGGGCCGTCGCCGCCGCCGGGCACGGACTGCGTCAGCACGAGGTCGATCCGGTCGCCCGGGAACACGAAGCCCGCGACCGCGCTCTGCGCCGAGACGGGGAAGGTGACGGCGCGCATGCCGGGGCCGAGCGCGGCGGCGAGGAAGCCCCGGTCGCCCGGCTTCACCAGCGCGCCCTGCGTCACCGGCTGGCCCGCGGTGATCCCGCTGCGCACCACCGTACCCTGGAGCGAGTGCAGGTCGGCGTGGCCCTGGATGAAATAGGCGTTGTCGACCAGCTCCTTGGGCCATGGCTGGAACTTCAGCGCGGTGGCGTCCAGAATCGTGCCGACCGGCAACGCGCGGGTGGCGACCAGCACCATCGGCCCGTCCACGGCGGCCGCGGCGGGTGCCAGCGCCATGGCCTGCGGCGCGGCGCTGCCGACCAGGAGCGTGCGGGCGAAGAAGGCGGCGATCCCGGCGACGATCAACGCGCCGATCATCAGAAGGACCTTGCGACTATCCATGGATGCACTCGTGCCTTTCGTGCAGCGCGGGCCGTGACCTGCTCATTTGATATTGACCAAAAGTGGTTAAGAAGCTGTTCGCGGAAGGGTCATCAGCGCCGCGACGGCGATCGCCACGCCATAGGGGACCTCGATCCGGCCCGGGCGGCGCAGCCACCTGCCCTCCACCAGCATGACGAGCGTGAGAGCGCCGCCGGCGATGCTCATCGCCATCAGCATCCACACCAGCGGCTGGAACGGCAGCCACAGCGCGAGCGCGCCGATCAGCTTGACGTCGCCGCCGCCCATCTGGCCCAGCGCGAAGGCGCCGCAGAACAGTGCGAACACGGCGACCGCGAGCGCGAGCTGCGCCGCCACGTCGGGCCACGGCAGATAGCCTGTCGCCCACCACCAGGCCGGCGCCAGCAGCGCGATGGCCGCGTTCTTCCAGTTGGCGATCTCGCGGGTGCGCGCGTCCTCGATCCCGACCAAGACCAGGAGCAGCGCGAGCGCGATCGGCAGCGCGACCGTCGGATTGATCCCCCCCATGCCCTGGGGGATAGCGGTCGCGGCTTTCGAAACCGTAACCGCGTCCCCGGCTTTCCGGTCGACCGCCCGCTCCCCATATCGGCGCGGCAGATGACCGGTCCCCCCTTTCGCCACGACATCGCCATCGCCGGGGCCGGGATCGCCGGCGCGAGCCTGGCCGCCGTCCTGGCGCCGCGCGCGCGGGTGCTGCTGCTGGAGGCCGAGTCGGTGGCCGGCTATCACGCCACGGGCCGGTCGGCGGCGTTCTGGTCGGAGACCTATGGCGGCCCCGCGATCCAGCCGCTCACCAGCCTGTCGGGTCCGGCGCTGCGTCCGGGGGGCCTGAGCGACGCCGGCTATCTGGAGCCGCTGGGCTCGCTCCATATCGGCCGGGCAAGGGATGCCGAGCGCGCCGAGGCGTTCCTGGCCGAGTTCGCCGGATCGGGCGTGGTGCTGGAGCCGGTCGACCCGTCCACGCTGATCCCCGGCCTGAAGCCCGGCTGGACGATCGGCATCCGCGAGCCGTCCTGCGCGTATATCGACGTCGCCCGGCTGCACGGCGACTATCTGGCGGCGGCGCGGCGGGCGGGCGCGACGATCGTCACCGACGCCGGCGTCGAGCGAGCCTCCCGCGACGAGGGCTTCTGGCGGATCGCCACGCACGCGGGCGAGCATCGCGCCGACGTGCTGGTCGATGCCGCCGGCGCCTGGGCGGACGTGGTGGCGACGCAGGCCGGCGTGCGGCCGATCGGCATCCGTCCCTATCGCCGCACGATGGCGCAGCTGCGCACCGATCCGCCCGCCCCCGCCGGCCTGCCCCATGTCGCGGACATCGCCGGCCGGTTCTACTTCAAGCCCGAGGCGGGGGGACGACTGTGGCTGAGCCCGCATGACGAGATCGCGACCGATCCCTGCGACGCCGCGCCCGAGGAGCTGGACGTGGCCGTGGCGGTCGACCGATTCGGACAGGTGGTCGACTGGCAAGTGGCCGCGGTCGAGCGGCGCTGGGCGGGCCTGCGCAGCTTCGCGCCAGACCGCCGGCCGGTCTATGGCTTCGATGCGGTCGTGCCCGGCTTTTTCTGGTACGCCGGCCAGGGCGGTTTCGGCATCCAGACCGCGCCGGCGGCGGCGGCGCTGGCGGCGTCGCTGCTGCTAGGGGACAGGGAACCGGCGCTCGATCCCGCGCCCTATGCGGCGGCGCGGTTCGGCTAGGCCCTTTTTCCGACCTACCCGTTCGCCAGATATGCCTCCAGCGCGTCGCTGCCGCCGATCCGCTCGCCGTCGATGAACACCTGAGGCGTGGTGGCGACGCCCTCCTTCGCCTCGAACGCGTCCACCTCCTCGCGCGATCGGAGGACGCGGTCGTCGACCTCGTATCCCGCGGCCTGGAGCAACTGCCTGGCACGCACGCCGAACGGGCAGGTGTGGTCGGGCAGGACCATGCGGTACAGCAGCGCGTGCGGCTTCGTCGCCATGAACAATTCCCAGGAACAGCGGACCTGGCCACAAGCGCCGGGCCGGGCGCTTCGTTCCGGCTGCGTTGCGGGTCCGGCCTGAAAGCGCCATCTGCCCGGCATGTCGTCCTGCGACTCCGCCGCCGATCCGCCCTCGCCTCAGCGCAAGATCATCCACGTCGACATGGACGCCTTCTACGCCTCGGTCGAGCAGCGCGACGATCCGACCCTGCGCGGCCGGCCGGTGGCGGTGGGCAGCGCGCGGGCACGCGGCGTGGTAGCGGCGGCAAGCTACGAGGCGCGCGTCCACGGCGTGCGGTCGGCGATGGCGTCCGTTACCGCGCTGCGTCACTGCCCGGCGCTCGTCTTCGTGCCTCCGCGCTTCGACGCATACAGGGCGGTGTCCGAGCAGATCCGCGCGATCTTCGCCGACTATACCGACCTCATCGAGCCATTGTCGCTGGACGAGGCGTATCTCGACGTCACCGACGACCGCCCGCGGCTGGGGTCCGCGCAGGCGATCGCGGAGGCCATACGCGCGCGCATCCACGCGGAAACCGGGCTCACCGCCTCCGCCGGCGTGTCGTACAACAAGTTCATCGCGAAGCTGGCGTCGGACCAGAACAAGCCCGACGGCCTCTGCGTCATCACGCCGGCGCGCGGGGCGGCCTTCGTCGCATCGCTGCCAGTGGCGCGGTTCCACGGCGTCGGGCCGGTGACGGCGGCGAAGATGGAGCGGCTGGGCATACTGACCGGCGCCGACCTGCGGGACCGGCCGCTGGCCGTCCTGCAACAGCATTTCGGCAGCGGCGCGGCCTATCTGCACGCCGCCGCCCGCGGGCAGGACCATCGACCCGTCCGCAGCCACCGGATCGCGAAATCGATCGGCGCCGAACGGACCTTTTCCGTCGACCTGATCGAGCCCGCCGCGCTTCACGCCGCGCTGGAAACGGTGGTCGACGCCGCCTGGACCCGGATCGGGCGACACCTGGAGCGCGGGAACGTGCCCGGTCGCACCGTGACGCTGAAGCTGCGCTACGCCGGGTTCCGGACGATCACGCGCGCGACCTCCGCTCCCGCGCCGTTCGCCGCCCGCGCGGCGTTCGCGGGAGCGGGGCATGTGCTGCTGGACCGGCTGATGCCGCTGGATACCGGCGTCCGCCTGCTCGGGCTGACGATGTCGGCGTTCGGCGCGGTGGCGCCGATCATCGTCGCGGACGAACCCGTCCAGCCGAGCCTGCCGCTGTAGGCGAGGGTGCAGGCCCGGATGTAGGCAGGGGGGCAGATGGCGACGCGCAAGCGGGGCCGGCGTCAGCTAAGCCGTTGCACCGCGCCCCCGCCGGCTCCAAAGGACGGGGCCTGTCTCCCGTCCGAAGGCCGACCGATCACATCCGTCTCCCGATCCGTTGTCGACTCTCCGGGCATCGGTGGGGCGGATGCCGTCTGGCGATGGCGTGCGACGATCCTGCTGCTCGTGACGCTCGCCGCCCGCGTGGCCACGGTGGGCGACCCGGTCGTGCACGTCGACGAGGAGTTCTACCTGACGGTCGCGCGCCGCATGCTGCACGGCGACCTGCTGTACGTTGACGTGTGGGATCGCAAGCCGATCGGGTTGTTCCTGCTCTATGCGTCCGTCGCATGGCTGCCCCCCGGGGCGGCGGTGGTCGGGTATCAGCTGCTGGCGAGCGGGTTCGTGTGGCTCACCTCGCTGGTCGCGGCGGCGCTGGCGGCGCGGGCGGGATGGCGGCGCGGCGCCGTCGCGGGGGCGAGCCTCTATATCCTGTGGCTCGATATCGCCGACGGGCAAGGCGGACAGGCGCCGGCGTTCTACAACCTGTTCACCGCCGCCGCCGCCTGGGCGACCATGCGCGCGGGCGACAGGGAAGTGGACGCGCGGGCGCGGCTGCGGCTCGGGCTGGCCGCGATGCTGATCGTCGGGCTGGCGCTCCAGATCAAATATTCGGTGGTGTTCGAGGGCGGCACGTTCGGCTTGTGGCTGCTGTGGATCGAGTGGCGCGCATCGCGCTCCGTACGGCTCCTCCTGATGCGAGGCGCGGCCTGGGTCGCGGCGGCGCTGTTGCCGACGACCCTCGCGCTTGGCTGCTACGCCGCGATCGGGCGAGCCCAGCCGTTCCTGTACGCCAATTTCCTGTCGATCCTGCATCGCGGCGGCGACCCCTTGGCGGATCAGCGGCACAATCTGATCGAGTCGACCACCATCCTCGCGCCGCTGGTGCTGATGGGGATCGCCGGCGTCGCGCGCGCGGGAGACCGGACCACGGCGCATCGCCGGCATTTCCTGTACGCCTGGCTCCTCGCCGCGATCCTGGGGTTCGCGGCCTTCGGCTCGTGGTTCAACCACTATACGCTGCCAGTGATGCTGCCCGCGGGCGTGTGCGCGGCGGCGGCGTTCGCGCGGTGGCGCGCGGTCCGGCTGGCGGCCGTGCCGCTGCTGCTC
>NZ_CAHJWW010000188.1 GCF_903643035.1 Sphingomonas bacterium
CCGCGCCCCGCCCGCCGCTGTATCGCGAGCACACGGCCGGCCGCGACTGGCCGGACGTGCGCATGGCCGCGCGGACGGGGGGACGAGCGGCGAGCGTCTGGCGGGCGCCGGACCGAACGCCCGTCCTGACCGCCGCCTCGCCGATCGGCGACGGCGTGGTCGTGATGACGACCACCAACGCCCGCGACATCACCACGACGGTGCGCAACGAGCGGTTCCGGCTCGGTGTCGTGCTGCTGATCGTGACGCTCGTCTCGATCCTGCTGTCGCTGTTCCTCGCCCGTACCATCGTGCGCCCACTCCGCCGGCTGGCGCGCGCGGCCATCCGCGTCAGGCGGGGCCGTGCGCGCGAGGTGGTGGTGCCTCGCCTGCCCGACCGGCGCGACGAGATCGGCAGCTTGGCGCGGGCGCTCTCGGACATGAGCCTCGCGCTGCGTGCCCGGATCGATGCGACCGAAGCGTTCGCCGCCGACGTGACGCACGAACTGAAGAACCCGCTCGCATCGCTCCGATCGGCGGTCGAGGGGCTGTCGACGGTCAGGGACCCCGTGCTGCAGGATCGGCTGATGACGATCGTTCGAGAGGACGTGCACCGGCTCGATCGCCTCATCACCGACATCTCGGAAGCGTCGCGGCTGGACGCGCAGCTCAGCCGCGCCAAGTTCGAGCCGATCGACGTCGACCTTATGCTTGGCGGCCTGCTCGCCCAGCGGCTGCAGCGGGGCGTCGAGCGCGGTGTGCGGGTCCACTTCGATCACCGGCCTGACGAGCGGCTGGTCGTGGCCGGCGAAGGCGCGCGGCTGGAACGGGTGTTCGAGAACCTGATAGACAATGCGATCTCCTTCTCGCCAGACAGCGGCCTGGTGACGATTGCCGTTCGGCTTACCGACGACGCGGCCGAGATCCGTGTGGAGGACGAGGGGCCGGGCGTACCGGGAGAAGCGCGCGAGGCCGTGTTCCGCCGCTTCCAGTCGATCCGCCCGGAAACCGAGGCGTTCGGCCGGCACTCCGGCCTGGGGCTCGCGATCGCCCGGGCCATCGTCGACGGGCATGGCGGCACGATCGTCGTCGAGGAACGCGAGGACCGGCTGAGCGGCGCCCGCTTCGTGGTCCGGCTTCCACTGGCGGAGACGTCATGAGCGATGATCCGGTTCATGCGACCACCGTCGCGATCCGCGGGCGCGGCGTGCTGATCGAGGGGCCTTCCGGCGCAGGCAAATCGGACCTCGCGCTGCGGCTGATCGATCGCGGCGCGGTGCTGGTGAGCGACGACTACACCGCGCTCGCGCCACGCGGCGGGACCCTGTATGCGCTGGCCCCCGCCACCATCGCGGGGAAGCTGGAGGTACGCGGCGTGGGTATCGTCGAGATGACCGATGCAGGCCCGGTCCCGGTCGCGCTGGCGGTACGACTGGGCGAACCCGAACGGATGCCGCGAGCCGCGACGCTGCTGCTGGCCGGCGTGGCGGTCCCGGTCGTGACGCTCCGTCCGTTCGAGGCATCGACCCCGATCAAGGTGGAACTCGCGCTGGCGCGTCTCGCATGACCGATCGGCCGCAGGAGGTATTGCTCGTCACCGGCCTGTCGGGGGCTGGCAAGTCGACGGTCCTCAAGACGCTGGAGGACATGGGTTGGGAGACGGTGGACAACCTGCCGCTGCCGCTGCTCGTCCGGCTGCTCGATGCGCCGATGCCGGAGGGGACGAGCGGGTCGCAGCCGCTGGCGGTCGGGTTCGGAGCGCGCACGCGCGATCTCGTGCCCGAGCGGATCATCGCCCGGATGGAGGCGCTGCGAGCCGCCCATGGCCGGGATGTCGGCCTGTTGTTCCTCGACTGTTCGGACGCCGAGCTCGAACGTCGCTATTCGGAGACGCGGCGACGGCACCCGCTGGCACTCGATCGCCCCGCCCGCGACGGCATCACCCGAGAACGCGAGTTGCTGGCGCCTTTGCGGGACTGGGCCAATCGATTGATCGACACCACCGACCTTGGGTCGAACGAGCTTGCCGGCGAGATCCGCGGGACGTTCGGGCACGAGGGGCTGGGCGAGACGACGCTTCAGGTGCTGTCGTTCGGCTTCTCGCGCGGGCTTCCCCGCAACGCCGATCTCGTCTTCGACATGCGTTTCCTGCGCAACCCGCACTGGGTGGCGGAGCTTCGGCCGCACACCGGCCTCGATCCCGACGTCGCCGCCTACATCGCCGCCGATCCAGCCTATGAGGAGGCCGTCGGGCGGATCGAGGAGCTGGTCGGGCTGCTCGTGCCGCGCTACCGGGCGGAGGGAAAGGCGTATGTCACCGTCGCGATCGGCTGTACCGGAGGGAAACACCGGTCGGTCCATGTCGCGCAGCGCGTGGCGGGGTGGTTGCGCGAGCGCGGGTTTTCGCCCACGATCGTTCATCGGGACATGGCGACCGCCCCACAGGACTCGTTTCAGAGCCCGCCGGCACGCCGATGAATGGGACATGGCTTCAGGCATGATCGGGCTGGTTCTGGTGACGCACGGCCGGCTCGCCGTCGAGTTCGTGACCGCGATGGAGCATGTCGTCGGCAAGCAGGAACGCGTGGCGACCGTCGCCATCGGGCCGGAGGACGACATGGAACAGCGTCGCGCCGACATCGCCGCCGCGATCCGGGACGTGGATGCCGGGCGCGGCGTGATCCTGCTGACCGACCTGTTCGGAGGCACGCCGTCCAACCTCGCCATCTCGCTGATGGAGCGTGGGCGGGTGGAGGTGATCGCGGGCATCAACCTGCCGATGCTGATCCGTCTCGAGTCGGCGCGCAAGGCGATGGGCGTCGCCGCCGCCGTCGCCGCCGCGCGCGAGGCGGGACGCAAATATATATCGGTCGCGTCCGAGGTGCTGGGCGAGACGGCCGCGTGACCGCGCCGCCAGACCGGGTCGCGCGTACCGTGCTGATCGCCAACCGGCGCGGGCTCCACGCGCGCGCGTCGGCGAAGTTCGTCACCCTCGCCGCCAGCCAGCCCGTCGACGTGGCGGTGGAGAAGGAAGGCGCGGGCTCCGTCACCGGCACCTCGATCATGGGGCTGATGATGCTGGGCGCCGCGATGGGCGACACCATCACGATCAGCGCCGAGGGCGAGGGCGCACAGGCGGCGGTGGGCGCGCTCAGCGAGCTGGTCGAGGCCAAGTTCGGCGAGGATTGAGCCTTTCCGTCCGCGCACCCATGCCCCGCACGATCACCGCCTTTTCCAATCCGCTGATCCGCGAGGTGCGCGACCTGCGCGACAAGCGGCACCGTCGCGAGCAGCGGCGGTTCCTGGCCGAAGGGCTGCGCATCCTGACGGAGGCGCGCGAGACCGGCCGGCTGCCGCGGCTGCTGTTCCATGTCGCGGGCACGGCGCACCCGCTCCTCGCCGCGCTCGTGCGCGCGGTGGAGGCCGACGGCGGCGAGGCGATCGAGACCACCGCGGACATCTTGTCGAAACTGTCGGGCAAGGACAATCCGCAGACGGTCGTCGGCGTGTTCGACGAGCTGCCGACCGATCTTGCCCCGCTCGACCGGTCGCGATCGGGCATCTGGCTGGTGGCGGAGCGGCTGCGCGATCCGGGCAATCTCGGCACGATCCTGCGCACCGGCGATGCGATCGGCGCGGGCGGACTGGTCCTGATCGGCGAGTGCGTCGATCCGTTCAGCGTCGAGGCGGTGCGCGCGAGCATGGGGGCGATCTTCACCGTTCCGATCGCGCGCGCGGGATGGGACGATTTCCTGACGTGGCTGCGCGCGGGACCGGGGCAGCTGGTGGGTCTGAGCCTCGCAACCGACACGGACTATCGCGCCGCGTCCTACGCCGCGCCCACCTTCCTGCTGACCGGCAACGAGGCGCAGGGCCTGCCCCCCGACTATGCCGCCGCCTGCGACCTGCTGGTGAGGATCCCGATGCTCGGCAAGGCGGACAGCCTGAACGCGGCGGTCGCGACCGCGGTGATAGGCTATGAGGTGCTGGCGCGGCAGGGGTAAGGCGCCGGGCACAGGCCCGACAGGCTCGGGGCGAGCGGATGCGGGGGTTGGGCTCGGGGAAACGAGCCGGGCGTCACTCGGCCGCCGTCAGCTTCGTCAAAGGGCGGATGGCGCTTTCCACGACCGGGGGCACCTCGATCACCTTGCCGCCGGTATCGATGTTGAGCGCCTCGAACCGGCGGGCGCTGGTCAGCACGTTGCTTTCCAGGCTGCCGACGAACGAGCCATAGGCGGACACGGCGCTTTCGAGGTTCTTGCCCAGCCGGTTGACGTGGCCGCCCATTACCGACAGCCGCGCGTACAGCTCCTTGCCCAGCCCGGCGATCTCGCGCGCCTGGTCGGCCAGCTTCTCCTGCCGCCACACCGCGGAGACGGTGCGCGCGATCGCGATCAGGTTCGTCGGCGTCGCCAGCAGCACCCGCCGGTCGAACGCGAAATCCCATAGCGTGGGATCATGCTCCAGCGCAGCGGACAGGAAGTGCTCGCCGGGCACGAACATCACGACATATTCGGGCGAGTCCTCGAACTGCGTCCAGTAGCTCTTGGAGCCGAGCCCGTTGACGTGCGCGCGCATGGAGGCGGCGTGGGCAGCAAGGCCCGTATGCCGCTCGCGCTCGTCCACCGCGCCGAACGCGTCCTGATAGGCGTTGAGCGACACCTTGGCGTCGATGATGAGCGACTTGCCGCCGGGCACCTTGACGACCGCGTCCGGTCGCAACCGCCCGCCCTCGCCGTCCGCGACGCTCACCTCCATCCGGAAGTCGGTATGCTCCGCCAGCCCACACGTCTCCAGCACGTTGCGCAGCTGCTGCTCGCCCCAGCGGCCGCGCGACTTGGGCGCGTTGCGCAGCGAGTTGACGAGCTTGGCCGCCTCGCTCGATACCTTCTCCTGCCCGATCCGCATCGAGTCGATCAGGCCGGCGAGGTTCCCGAACGCGTCGCGCCGTTCCGCCTCCACCTTCGCCACCCCCTCCTCATAGCGTTGCAATCGCTCGTTCACCGGCTGGAGCAGCGCCTTGAGACCCGCCCCCGCGGTCTCCTCGGACTGGCGGAAGCGCGCGTCGGCGCGTTCGAGGAACTGGCGCTGCGCATCGCCGAGCAACTTGTTCGCGACCTCCCCGAACTGGCCCGCCAACACCTCCTTCGCCTCGCGCAGCTCGATCAGCCGGGCGTCGGCCGCCTCGACCTGCGCCGCGAGCCGCGCGTCGAACGCATCGGCCTGCAACGCCATGCGTTCGTCGAAACCGGCCACCACCGATTCCAGCCGCGCGACCTGCGTGCGCGCATGTTCCCGCTCGTCGCGCGCGCCGTCCAGGTCCAGCCGCAACCGGTCGGCGAGCCCCGCGCGCTGCTCGGCGGCGGCGAGCCCAGTGATCGCGCGGTGGAAATCACCCTCGCGTGCAGCGCGCTCCGCC
>NZ_CAHJWW010000189.1 GCF_903643035.1 Sphingomonas bacterium
CCTCGCGGTCCGGCGCCGCGATCGCGAGCCGCGCCTCGACCTGGGCGGCGATCCGCTCGCGCACCTTCATCCCCGCCAGCGCGTCCGCCGGCACGGTCGCGGCCATGCCGGCGTCGATGTACCCGAACCAGGCGTCGATCATCGCCAGCGCGTCGGGCAGCGCCAGCGCGGCGATGTCGCGGTCGACGCCCAGGCCGTCGGCGGCCATGACCCGCGCCTCCGCGCCCCATCCGTCGAACGCCGCATTGGCGGCGATGCCGGGCGCGAGCGCGGCGCGCACCTCGTCCAGCGTCGGATCGCCGGAGAGCGCGGGGGGCAGGGGGGCGGACACGGGCAGGAACGGAAGCTGGCTGGTCATGCCCCCCCTTACCGCAGCGAGCCTGCCCTGTCCCGCCCAAGCCGCGCCCGCAGGATCGCCGACCGGCACGCAACGCTTCGCGCCGCGACAGCTTTTCTTGCCCGGTCCCCCGTCGCATCGACGCCGGCGCGCCCCATCTCGCGGTCTGCTTACCAGGAGTTCCCATGCCCAGCCTGTTCGATCCGATCCAGCTCGGCGCCATCGCGGCGCCCAACCGCATCCTGATGGCGCCGCTCACCCGCGGCCGCGCGACCCGCGCGCATGTGCCGACCGCGATCATGGCCGACTATTACGCGCAGCGGGCCGGCGCCGGACTCATCATCTCGGAAGCGACGGGGATCAGCCAGGAAGGGCTTGGCTGGCCCTATGCGCCCGGCCTGTGGTCGGACGAGCAGGTCGAGGCATGGGCGCCGGCGGTGCAGGCGGTCCATGCCGCGGGCGGGCGTATCGTCGCGCAGCTGTGGCACATGGGACGGCAGGTCCATTCCTCCGTGATCGGCGGCCAGCCGGTCTCGTCGTCGGCAACGAAGACCGACGGCCAGGCGCACACCTATGACGGCAAGCAGGATTTCGAGGTCGCACGCCCGCTCGACATCGACGAGGTCCCGCGCGTCCTCGACGATTACGAGCGAGCGACCCGCAACGCGCTCGCCGCCGGCTTCGACGGCGTGCAGGTACATGCCGCGAACGGCTATCTGATCGACCAGTTCCTCCGCGACAACGCCAACAGGCGGACAGACCGCTATGGCGGCAGCCCGGAGAACCGCATCCGCCTGCTGCGCGAGGTGGTGGAGCGGGTCGCGTCGGTAGCCGGCGCGGGCCGCACCGCCGTCCGCCTGTCGCCCAACGGCGACTCGCAGGGCGTGGACGACAGCGACCCGGAGGCGGTGTTCATCCCGGCGGCAAGGGCGCTGGACGAGATCGGGATCGGCTTCCTGGAACTGCGCGAGCCCGGGCCGGACGGCACCTTCGGCAGGACCGACGTGCCCCGGCTGAGCCCGAGGATCCGCGAGGCCTTTACTGGCCCGCTGGTGCTCAACTCCGACTATCACGAAGGCAATGCGCAGGCGGCGCTCGACTCGGGCGTGGCGGACGCGGTCGCGTTCGGCCGCACCTTCATCGCCAATCCCGACCTGCCCGAGCGCCTGCGCCGCGACGCACCGCTCGCGAAGGACGACGCCCGGACCTGGTACAGCCAGGGACCGGAAGGCTATGTCGACTATCCCGCGCTGGAGGCGGCGGACGCGTAGGACGCGGGAGCCCCCTCCTCCGGGAGGGGGAAGGGCCAGGAGTTCAGTCCTGCGCCGCGAGCAGGTCCTGCGTCTCGGGATGGGCGTTGATGTACGCCGCGACGAACGGGCATTGCGGGACGACCCCGAGACCGCGGCGGCGCGCATCGTCCAGCGCCGCGCGCACGACCAGCGTGGCGATCCCCTCGCCCCGCCGGTCGGGCGGCACCACCGTATGCGTGAAGGTGATCGTCTCGCCGGCCAGATCATAGGCGGCGAAGGCGGCTTCCCGCCCCAGCGCCAGTTCGTATCGCCGGCCGGCGGGGTCGTCGCGGACGTCGCCCGCATTCGGGTGGGTCATCGTGCATCCTTCTCGTCGATCGCCCGATCCTATTGCCGCGTCCGCGCCGGGCAAGCGCGATCCGGCATCGCGCTCCCGCCCCGAAGGTCCTACATTCCGGTCGATGACCATCGCGACCGCCCGCCTCGCCGACGGAATCGGCTCGATCCCCGCCGCCGACTGGGACGCCTGCGCCGGGACCGGCAATCCGTTCCTCAGCCACGCCTTCCTGTCGGCGCTCGAACGCTCGGGCAGCGTGGGCGCGCGGTCGGGGTGGCAGGCGATCCCGATCGTCGTCGACGGCGCGGACGGCCGGCCCGCCGCGGTCGCGCCCGCCTATGCCAAGAGCCACAGCCAGGGCGAGTACGTCTTCGACCACGGCTGGGCGGACGCCTGGAGCCGCGCGGGCGGCTCCTACTACCCCAAGCTGCAGGTCGCGGTGCCGTTCACGCCCGTACCCGGTCCCCGGCTGCTGCTGCGCCCCGATGCCGACGGCGGGGCGGCCGGCGGGGCGGCCGGCCCGGCGCTGATCGCCGGGATCGAGGCGATCGTGGACCAGCACGGCCTGTCGAGCGCCCATGCGACCTTCGTCGATCCCGGCCAGCTGCCGCTGTTCGAGGCGGCTGGGTGGCTGGTGCGCGAGGGGACGCAGTTCCACTGGCGCAACGAGGGCTATGCGAGCTTCGACGGCTTCCTGGACGCGCTCGCCAGCCGCAAGCGCAAGGGCATCCGCAAGGAGCGCGCGGCGGCCGTCGAGGGGCTGGAGATCGTCCATCTGTCGGGGGCGGAGATCACCGAGCGCCATTGGGATGCGTTCTGGCGCTTCTACCAGGATACCGGCAGCCGCAAATGGGGCCGGCCCTATCTGACGCGGCCGTTCTTCTCGATGATGGGCGAGGCGATGGGCGACCGGGTGCTGATGATCCTGGCGCTGCGCGGCGGGCGCCCGATCGCGGGCGCGCTCAACCTGATCGGCGGCGAGGCGCTGTACGGCCGCTATTGGGGCTGTAGCGAGGACGTGCCGTTCCTGCATTTCGAGCTGTGCTACTACCAGGCGATCGACGCGGCGATCGCGCGCGGGCTCAAGACCGTGGAAGCGGGCGCGCAGGGCGAGCACAAGCTGGCGCGCGGCTATGCCCCGGTGCCGACATGGTCCGCGCACTACATCCCGGACCAGGGCTTCCGCCGCGCGGTGGCGGACTTCGTGGTGCGCGAGCGCGCGTCGGTGGAAAGCGACCAGGCGTATCTCGGCGAGATGACGCCGTTTCGAAAGGGGGAGTGACCGTCAGGCGTGCGGCGGCAGCAGGCCTCCCGGCATCTCGGGCGCTGACACCGAATGGTCGACGCGGAACAGGGCGCTGCTCCCTGTTCCCCGGCCGTGCCGCCACAGCGGGATCAGCCCCCGCTCCAGCGCGGGATCATAGTCCGGCACGCGGATCAGCCAGACATAGTCGAACGCGTCGCGCGGGAACCGGGCGAGGCTGCGCGAGATCGGCCGCCAGTATTCGCGCGGGCACTGGACGGAGGTGACGATCTGCGACGGGTCGTGGGCATAGCGTCGCGCGGCGACGTAGCGGGTCGTCAGCAGCTGGGCGCCGGCCATCGACCACTGGTCGTTGGTATAGGCCAGCCGCCGCTCCAGCGCGATGGCGGGAAGATGCTCCAGCCGGGACATCGTCCACTGGTTGTGACAGGTCTCGCCCACGAAACTGACGAGGCGCGCGCCCTGCGGCAGCCGGTCGAGCGCGGCGAGCTGCGTCCCGTAGCTGTCCGCGAACATCGCGTAGCTGACGGTCGCGGCGCCCATCCGCACCACGACGAACGCCAGCCCCGCCACGGCCAGCGTGCTCGCGCCGCGCGAGGACAATCCCCGTCGCGGCCGGATCGCGACGACCGCGATGGCGGCGGCGAAGGGCGCCAGCCGCATGTCGGCATAGGCGGATCCGAACACGACCCGCGGCAGGACCAGGAACACCGTGAGCAGGAACAGCGCCGACAGGCCGAGCTGGCGCGAATATTCGATCGACGGATCGCGAAAGCCGCGGAACAGGATCAGGAACAGCACCGCGAGCGAGGCGACGTCGAACGCCATCCAGCGGTCGCGGAAGATCATCAGGATCCACTGGAACTTCGCCCGCCAGTCGAACCAGTCGAACGTCCGGCCGCCGACATGGTCGCCCGACCGCCACAGCGCCATCAGCAGCAGCGGCAGCGCGAGCGGCGCGACGCCCAGGCCCGCGCGCACCCAGGCGATGCCCCAGCGGCGCAGATCGTCGCGGCGCCACGGCACCCGCGTCCCGCGCGCCGTCACCCCGAACGCGCGGTCGTGCTGGCGGATCATCTCGGCGGAGAAGGCCAGCACCGCCAGCATCCCCCAGCCGACCGTGTGGCACACCCACAGCCCGACCGAGAGCGGGACGAACGCCGCCGCCCGGAACCGCAGCCGCCCCTGCCGCGCCAGCCGCAGCCACCAGGCGAACAGGTTGAGCGCTAGCGCGACCGACAGCGCGAAGTTCACGAAGCCGAACTGGAACGGATAGCTGTACGCCAGCGGCAGCGCGAACAGCGCGGTGGCGGGGATGCGCCCGTGCACCTCGCGCGCGATCGACAGCAGCCCGGTGACGGTCAGCGCCGGGATCGCCATCACGACCAGCTTGGTGCCAAGCTCCAGCCCGAAGACCCGCGCCATCGGCTCGATCGCCAGGTCGACGCCCAGGTTGCCGATCAGCTGCCAGCGGAAGTCGTACCAGTGCGCGAGCCACGGCTGGTCGCCGATCGAAAGCTGCACGCGGTATCGGCCCATGTGGCCGGGCAGGTCCACCAGCGGCGGGATGGCGGGCCAGACGAGCGGCAGGAGTGCGAGCAGCGCCATCGCGGCGACGAAGCCCCGCGTCTGCCACCAGCGGGGTCGGTCCCCGTGACGCGAGGCTGGCGGCGGCGCGGTGCTCATGTCCGCGTGCCTAGCGCCGCGACGGGGTCACCGACAAGCACCGCCGGGCGAGCGGACTACCCGGTACACGGCCGAACGGCCATCGGACCATGTGGGGCTC
This sequence comes from Sphingomonas bacterium, assembly GCF_903643035.1. GTDB lineage: Bacteria > Pseudomonadota > Alphaproteobacteria > Sphingomonadales > Sphingomonadaceae > Sphingomonas. The sequence continues at coordinate 4,978 of NZ_CAHJWW010000189.1, forward strand.
AGGTCTCCCGCCCTCGCCCGGCCGGCGGGAAAGCCGATCGTCCACACCGCGTCGAACGTGCAGCGATCGAACCGCGCGATCGCGGCGTCGAAGTCGGTCGATCGGTATTCGCCGCTCTTGGGATAGACGAGTTGAGACGGATCGCGGTCCAGTGGCGCGGCGCGGGGATGCAGGGGGCGGATCGGCTGCTGGCCCGGCATCGCCCATTGCTCGTTCACGAACACGCGGGCGCGGGCGACCGCCAGCCCGGCGATATGGGTCAGGCGCGGCTGCGACCAGTCGGCGCTGGAGGCCTCGTCCACCAGCACCAGCACCGCGCCACCCCGCGGCAGCGCGGGCACCGCCGCCAGCGCC
>NZ_CAHJWW010000190.1 GCF_903643035.1 Sphingomonas bacterium
CCGCGAAGTCGCCCCCCGCGTCGCGCAGCGCGCCCACGAGGGCGGCAAGATCGGCCCGGTAGCCGGGCGCCAGCGCCGCGGTCGCGTCCGCCTCCCCCTGCTGCCACCAGACAAGGCGGAGGCGCGGGGCATAGCCGCGTGCCCGAAGGGCGGCGAGGCCGGTGCGCACGAAGGCCCGCGCGCCGTCGAGCAACTCGCCCCGGGAACGGGTGCTCCAGTCCGGCACGGCGTCGCCCGAACAGCCAAGCTGGGTCCCGGCGGCGGTGTAGCGCAGCACGGCCAGTCTGCTTGCGGGATGGGCGGAGCGGTACCGGAGCGCATAGGCCAGCTCCGCGGCCCAATAGCCGGCGGGCTTGCCGCTTTCGACCCCGGTCGCGGCGTTGGGCGCATAGGTGACGAGGCGCGTGCCGTTCCACGCCAGTACGGCCGGATCGACCGGGTAGCCCGTCGCGCGGTCGAACTGGTATCCGGTCGCGTTGCTCTGCCCCAGGACGAGGATCACGTCGATCCGCCCGCCCGGCGCGGCGATGCGGGTCCGCGCCGCCGTCGCCGTCCGGCCGGGCGGCGAGGCTCCCTCGCCCGGCCGGGACACGAGGCCCGCGACGGTCGCGACCAGCGTCAGCGCGAGGCCGCGTGCATGGATGTGCCGCATCGATGATCCCGGGCGAGCCCTACGCCTTCAGCAGCACGTCCAGCGTCGCCTCGGCGCAGGTCGTCCAGCTGTAGCGATCGGCCTGTGCGTAGCCGGCCGTGCGCATCCGCTCGCGCAGCCCGGGCGTGTCGAGCACCTCCTCGACCGCGGCGACGATCGCGTCGACGTCGCCCGGGTCGCAATAGCGGGCGGCGGCGTCGCAGCGTTCGCGCAGCGAGGGGATGTCGCCGGCGACCACCGGACAGCCGCAGCCCATCGCCTCGATCGGCGGCAGCGGCGACGCTTCGTAGAACGAGGGGAACAGGAAGCAGTGCGCCGACCGGTAGGCGGCGAGCAGCCTGTCCCAGTCGTTGACCTGGCCCAGGAAGCGGATGTGGTCCTTCACGTCGTCGGGCACCGCGGCGATCGTGGCGTTCAGCCCCTTGGCCACGCCGCCCACGAAGACGAACCGCGCCCCCCGGCGCCGCGCCATGCGGATCGCGACCTCCAGCAGGCCGGGGAAGTTCTTGCGCTTGCTGAGCGAGCCCACGTACAGGACCGTCTCTCGCTCGGGTGGGTCCGGCGCCTGTTGCTCGATGCCGACCGGCAACCCGCCGTTCTGGATCGCCACCAGCCGCGCGGCGGCGAAGGGGTAATGCTCCAGCATCGCCCGCCGCTCGGACTGCGACACGGTTATGACCCGCCGCGCGCGCCGCAGGATGATCGGCACCATGAAGTTGTAGAACAGCTTGAACCCGCGGCTATAGGCTTCGGGGAAGTAGCGATAGGACAGGTCGTGGACGGTCACGACCACCTTGCCCCGGCCGAGCAGCGAGCGCAGCGGCGCGGTGTTGGTGAGGCAGAACAGCGTCGCGCCGCCGAGGTGGCGCGGCAGGTCGAGCTGCTCCCAGCCATGCCCCCGGCGGCGTCCGACGACCTCGTGGCGGATGTTGCGCAGGGCTGGGACCTCGCCGGCCGCGATCGGCGGCGTCAGCAGGCGGACCTTCAGCTCCGGGCGCGTATCCAGCAGCGCGTCGAACGCCCCCAGCAACTCGCGCGCATACCGCTGGACGCCCGTGACCGACTGGGTGAGGAAGCGCCCGTTGATGACCAGTTCGATGGTGATGACCTTCCGTTCTTTCGCCCGTCCTTCGACCAAGCGCGACCGCCGCACGCGACCTGCACGTCGGCCTGTCGGCGCGACGCCGGCGCGACGCCGGCGGGCGCTATCGCTTGCGCGCGATCACGTACATGGACGTCGGGGCGATCTTCTGGAGAACGGTCCTGCGGTGATAGCGCATGTTCCACGACGTCAGCTTCGACATGACGCGATCGGCCAGCACCACGGCACGCGAGTTGTACGCGAACCTGATGCCGAACAGCCGGGCGAGCCGCGGCGTCAACGGCACCATGCAGGGCTTTGCCGACACGATGTCGAACCCGGCCTTGTCGATCATGCCGGTCAGGATCTGCGGCGGGATGCCGCGCTCGCGGCTCGTCAGCCCCTGCCGGCGCTGACGCCAGTCGCCCATCGAGAAGATCGGCTCGCGCAGCACCAGCGTGCCGCCGGGCTTGAGGACGCGGTGCAGTTCGCCGACGACATGGCTCACGTTGGGAATGTGGTGGACGACGCCCAGGCACACCGCGAGGTCGACCGACGCCTCCGCCAGCGGGACGTCGCCGTTCATCGCCGGCTTGATATAGTGCGCGGGCTTGCCGCCGATGGAGTCCTTCCACCATTTCTCGGCCGGCTCCAGCGCGATGAAGCGGTCGACGCTGCCGGCGAGCGCCTCGACATCGGCGCCGTCGGCGCAGCCGAACGCCAGGCAGGCGTCGAAATGCCGCTCGCGCAGCTCGTCGAAGGCGTGGATGTCGTTGAACGCGCGGTACTCATACTCGGGAATCTCGTGCGCGAGGTCGTAATAGGCCTCTTCCTCGTCGCGATACCATTGCTCGATGGCCTGCGCGTCGAAGTCGTCATCATACAGGCGCTGACCCGCGACGTACGGCTTTACGTCAATGTCCATCGTGTCTCACCCCTGCCACCATCTTCGAACCGTCGAGCACAGCCATCCGATCATCCCTCCGGCATCACCGCGCGCACGACCTTATCCAGGCTGCGCGCCGAATGGGAGGGGGTCCATTCCCCGATGATCGCGCGCGACCGCTCGCCCATCGCCTCGCGGTCGGCGGCCAGCAGCCGCGCGATCGCGGCCGCCAGCGCGTCGACGTCCTGCGCGGCGAAGACGAAGCCGTTGCTCCCGTCGTGGACGAGGTCGCTCGCCGCGCCGCACGCGTCGCTGACGATCACGGGAAGGCCCGCGCTCATCGCCTCGTTGACGACGAGACCCCAGGGATCGTCCCGCGACGAGAGCACCAGCGCGTCGGCGGCGAAATAATAGTCGGCGAGCGCGTCGGCCTGCCTGAAGCCGGCGAAGTGCGTCGCGACGCCGCAGGCGCGAGCGCGCGCGCGCAACGCCTCCTCCAGCGGCCCGGAGCCGACGACCAGCAATCCCGGCCGCCCCGCCTCGGGCAGGCGGGCGATGGCGTCGATCGTGCAATCGACGCGCTTGCGCTCGATGAGATAGCCGCAGCTCAGCAGCAACGGGCCGTCGAGCGGCACGCCCAGGTACCGGCGCACCTCCTGCCGGCTCGCGCCCGTCCATCGCCGGCGGGCCGCGGCGATCGCGGCGTCGGCGTGGCTGAGGTACTGGTTGAACACGGGCCTGGACGCCGGGATGCCGATCTGTTCGCGCAGGTATCGCTCGCCGACGATGCCATTGGCGAAGAAGCCGTCCGCCAGCCTCGCGGTGGCGCGCTTGAGCGCCAGTATCGCCCTGCCCTCGTGGCCGAAGCGCGCGGGGCTGAAGCCGTCGAACAGCAGGATCACGGGCTTGCGCATCACCCGCGCCCACATCCCGGCGGCGAGGTAGCTCGCCTGCTCGAAGCCGCCGAGCATGACGATGTCGTGCCGTGCCACCATCCGGCGCAGCCCCCGGTTGAGCTTGCCGTACCTGTCCGTCTCCAGCACGATCGGCAGCCGGCGTTCCACCACGCCCCCGCCGATGTCGCCGGCCCGCCAGCCGCGTCCCTGATCGTCGGCGTCGGTGTAGAACACCGACAGCGACAGTTCCGGATTGAGCGCCGCCCAGGCCGCCGCCATGTCCCGGCGATAGGGCGAGGGGATGTTGGTGAGATAGGCGAGCCGCCGCCGCCGGACGGGTGCGGTCATGCCGCCTCTCCCGCAAGCGCGCCCACCGGGCCGGCGGGCGGAAGGTCGGACGGCGCGAGGTGGAGCGGCCGCGCCAGCGCGCGACGGACAATCAGCGGCAGCGTCCAGGCGGTGACCGCCAGCCCGGCGATGCACAGCGCCAGCCCGGTGCCGACCACACCGTAACGCGGCACCAGGACGCTGCCCAGCACCAGCACCAGCGCCCCTTCGCAAAAGGTGATCCACGCCACCGCCCACAGCCGGCCCAGCCCGAACAGCACGGTGGCATGGCAGTGATTCCACATCCAGATCACGAAATAGACGCCGAGCACGGCGTTGAGCGCCGGTCCCGGGCGGACGTGGCTGCCCGCCCACAACGGGATCAGCGCGGGGCCGAACAGCGTCAGCCCGATCGCGACAAGCGTGCAGAACGCCATCGCCGAGCCGATCAGGCGGCGGTACGCCTTCACGATCCAGTCGCGGTCGCCCCGCACCACCGCGTCGGTGATCGCCGGCCACAGCGGCATGCTGATCATCAACACTCCAGTCGACAACAGCTGCAGCAACCGGAACACGATCGCGAACGGCGTCAGCCCTCCGGCGCCGATCAGATGGCCAAGTTGTAGAATCGACAGGTTGTGCATCATCAGCACCGCGATCTGCACCACCCAGAACGCCAGGCTGGACGCGACGAGCGGCCGCAACTCGGCGCGGCTGACGTAGCGCCAGCGCGGAAAGAGGTAGCGGCGCGACCTCACCAGCAGCAGGACGACGTTCACGCCCTTGCCGAGCACCATCGATCCGAAGACCGCGAGCGCGAAGCCGGGAACGGTCGGCCAGAACAGCGCCACCCAGAAGATCATCAGCAGCGACGCCAGATTCTCCAGCGAACTCATCAGGTTGTTGATGAAATCGTCCTGATACGCCGAGCGCGCGGCCTCGCCGATGCTGAAGACGACCTGCGCGACGAGGAAGGTGCCGACGATGACGATGCTGGTGACGATCTCCGAGTGGAAGCGCGCACCGGACGCCCCGAACAGCGTGTCGATGTACGGCATGCCGACCGCGAACGCGGCGACCAGCAGCACGGTGATGAACGCCGCGATGCCGAGCAGCAGGAACATCGCGTTGGAGAACAGCACGCGCTCGCGCTCGCGCTCGCCGCGGTTCCACGCGATCGCCAGTTCGCGCGTGAGCCCCGGACCGATCCCGAGCCGCCCCAGGTCGATCCAGACGAGCGCGGACACCAGCATGATGTAGATGCCGAACCGCTCCGGCCCCAGCGAGCGGACCGCGAGCGGGAAGGCGAGGAACTGCACAATCAGCCCCAGCGCCTTGGACCCTGCGCTGGTGAGGAACGCCAGCCGGACCCGGCCGGCGCGGAACGCCCGGCGTTCGGCGTGGATCGAGTCGGTCATGGCCGCCCGCCCGCGAGCCCGCCGGCGATCCGGTCGCCGAACG
>NZ_CAHJWW010000191.1 GCF_903643035.1 Sphingomonas bacterium
CGCGACCAGCGCCGCCCCGGCCAGGAGGACGGCGCGCGCGCCGGCTCGCGTCGCGGCCCCTCGCGTCCTGCCCGTCATCGAGCGGTCAGCAGGCGGTCGAGCCCGGTCTCGCCGGTGCCGGTCTTCTGGAGGTGCGGGTAGCGCAGGCCGTCGTGATACTCGATCGAGACGGTGTGGAAGAGGTCGCCGTTCTTCACCGTCAGCACGATCGGGGCCTTCGTGCCCTTCGCCGCCGTCACCGCCGCCTTCAGCCGGTCGTCGCTGTACGCCATGTCGCCGACCTGCGTCAGCTGCGTGCCCACCGTCATCCCCGCCTTGAACGCCGGGCCGTCCCACAGCACCTGCGTCAGGTTGCCGTCCTTGTCGGCGACCAGCCCCAGCGAATAGCTGTAGTTCGCGCCGCCGCGCGGACCGCCGGCGCGTTGCGCCTGCCTGTCGACGCGGGTCGGCTGGTCGGTATAGACCAGCGTGTAGCCGTTGCGCGCGAAGCCCTCGATCGGGGCGCCGGACGCATGTTCGGTCAGCCGGCGGGTCAGATACGCCTTCCAGTCGAACGGCACGACCCCGTTCAGCGTCGCCACGACATCGTCCAGCGTATAGGTCAGCTCGCCATAGTCGCCGTCGCGCATGCCGAAGAACGCCTTGGCGAAGTCGTCGATCGACCTGGTGCCGCCGGACTTCTCGCGCAGCATCGAATCGACGTCCATCCAGACGAGCAGCCCCTCGTTGTAATAGTCCTCGCTGCGCTGCCAGCTCGTCCAGCCCTTGGGCCGGCGCTGCGAGATGACCGGGTCGTTGGTGGTGTCGACCAGGTCGCGCCAGCGGCGCGCGGGCGCGGTGTCGTACCCGGCCATGATGCCGGCATATTGGTCGAGCGTGTCCTGCTTGGAGACGAGCCCGGAGCGCGCCTGGAGCACATAGCCCCAGAACTGCGTCTGTCCCTCGTACACCCACAACAGCGAATCGCGCATCGGCACGTCGAAATTGGCCGTCCACAGGTCCGCGCCGCGGCGGTACTTGCCGTCCCAGCTATGGGTATACTCGTGCGGCAGCAGGTTGCGCGCACTCGTGTTCATGTCCCATTCGGTGAAGTAGCCGGGGCGCGAGCCGTCCTCGCTGCTGCGGTGATGCTCCAGCCCGATGCCGCTGAGCTGATCCGACAGCGAGAACAGGAAGTGGTAGTTGTCGTAATGCTGCGCGCCGAACAGCGCGACCGCCTGGGCGACCAGCCGCTTGTGCGCGTTGACCTGTTCGGGCGTGGCGGCGAGCATCTCGGGCCGGTCGGCGAAGGTGTCGAGCGTCACCTGCGGCGACAGGGCGAACGGCTTGTAGTAGCGGCCCGCGAGCACGGGCGAGTCGACCAGTATCTCGTAGCTGGTCGTCTGGTACCTGTAGGTCGAGCCGCTGTGGGTCGAGGGTAGGCCGGAAGCGGCGGAGAAGCCGTCCGGATACTTCACCGTCGCCGACACCGGGATGTCGCGGGTGAAATAGCCGGCCGGGTACAGGCTCATCGAGTTCCACTGGAGCCGCAGCATGTCGGGCGACACGACGATCGGGCCTTGCGCCGCCGCGGTCGCCGCGAGGAACTGGAGCGATACGTCGAGCCGCTTCGTGCCGGCGGGCACGTCGACATGGAAGGCGAACATGTCGACCGGATCGCGCGTCCAGGGCAGCAGCCGGCCACCGGCGCGGATGTAGAGCGAGGCGAGCTTGTCGATCTGCCCCGACGGGCTGTGGTTCCCCGGCAGCCATTTGGGGAACAGCAGGATCGTGTCCCCGCCCGTCGCGACGGGGATCGTCTCGCGCGTGGTGAAGATCGAGTGGCGGGTATCGGTCGCATCGATGTCGAGCGTGATCGTGCCGGGATAGGGCCTGTCCTGCGGATCGGGGATCGCCGGGGCGGCCGGCGCGGGCTGCGGCTTCGAGTTGGTCGCAGGCACGATCTGCGCCGGCGCGCCCCGGGCGACCAGCCCGGACGTGGCGAGGAGCGAGGCGACGAGCAGCGTGCGGACCATACGGGGAAACCTTTGGACGAAGACGGCGGTGGACGGGAAACGGTGGCCGCGGCTTAATCGCGCGAAACGCCGGCCGTCCAGTCGTTTCGCGGACGTGCCGCCTAGCTGCCCCCTTAGCTCCCGCCGCCGCCCAGCACGTTGATCGTGAACGCCAGCACGCCCAGGTTGAAGACAAACGCCGCCAGGCACTGCCCGGTCGCGACCCGGCGCATCGTGCCGGTGGTCATCTCGACGTCCGACGTCTGGAACGTCATGCCGAGCGTGAAGCTGAAATAGACGAAGTCCCAGTAGTCGGGTTCGGGCGTCTTGGGGAAGTCCAGGCCCCCGTTGTCGTCGCCGTCGCGGTTCTCGTCGCCATAGAAGATGTGCGCGTAATGGAGCGCATAGACGGTGTTGGTGAACAGCCATGCCAGCACCAGCGTCAGGACGACCAGCGCCACGCCGCCGTGTCCGATATGGCCGCCCAGCTCGTGCGCGACCGATGCCAGGATCACCAGCATCGTCAGGAAGGTCAGGCCGAGCAGGACGGTGCGGTTGGCGTCGTTGGTCTTGGCGTGCACCCGCATCTCGTCGCGGTCGTCGTGGCGCAGCAGCGGCAGTTCCAGGAGGAGGAAGATCGCGGAGGCGAGATCGAACGCCAGCATCGTCGCCCGCCCGAGGCCGAACGGCCCGGGCAGCACCGCCGCGCCGATGGCGAACACGGCGAAGAAGACGATGAAGCGCGGCGGTGCGATCCGGCGACCGAGCTTGAGCGGGGAAAGGGGTTCGAGCGGGGACATGGCCATGCGCGCGACGCTAGCGTCTTGGCGGCCGCTCGCCTATCTCCCGCGTCCATCATGGCAGGCAATTCACTCAGTTCCCCTCCGCGACGCGTCCGCGGCACCCGGGATATCTTCGGCGACGAGCAGCGGCGCTTCGCCCATGTGCTGTCGACGTTCGAGCGGGTGCGGGGGCTCTACTGTTTCAGCCGCGTCGACGTGCCGGTGTTCGAGGCGACGGAGGTGTTCGCCCGCTCGATCGGCGAGACGACCGACGTGGTGTCCAAGGAGATGTACACGTTTCCCGACCGCGGCGGCGACAGCCTGACGCTGCGCCCCGAGTTCACCGCCGGCATCGCGCGGGCGTATCTGTCGGAAGGGTGGCAGCAGTACGCGCCGATGAAGCTCGCGACGTCCGGCCCGGTGTTCCGCTACGAGCGCCCGCAGAAGGGCCGGTTCCGCCAGTTCCACCAGATCGACGCGGAGGTGATCGGCGCGGCCGAGCCCGCCGCCGACGTCGAACTGCTGGTGATGGCCGACCAGCTGCTGCGCGAGCTGGGGATCGGGGACGAAGTGATCTTGCAGCTCAACACGCTGGGCGACGCGGAGACGCGCGACGCCTGGCGGGCCGGGCTGGTGGCGCATTTCGAGGCGCGGCGGGGGGAGTTGTCCGACGAGAGCCTTGCCCGGCTGGCGAAAAACCCGCTGCGCATCCTCGACAGCAAGGACCCGCGCGACCGGCCGGCGGCGGACTCGGCGCCCGACATCGATGCGTATCTGACGCCGGCGGCGCGCGGCTTCTTCGACGCGGTGACGGCGGGACTGGACGCGGCGGGGGTCAAGTGGACACGCGCGCCCCGGCTGGTGCGCGGCCTCGATTACTACCGCCACACCGCGTTCGAGTTCGTCACCGACCGGCTAGGCGCGCAGGGCACGGTGCTGGCGGGCGGGCGCTACGACGGGCTGATCGGCAGCCTGGGCGGGCCGGAGACGCCGGGGGTCGGTTGGGCCGCGGGGGTGGAGCGGCTGGCGATGCTGGTCGATGAGCCCATAGACGAGGCCCCTGAATTCATCGTCAGTTCGTCCGAGCTTTATGACATTTTGCAAGTCTCTGACAGTATCCGGGAGGCGAACGTCGTCAGCTTTGTGGGCCACCTTCGTCGCGCGGGCCTTCCTACGGACATCGACCGCAGCGGCAAAAGGGAACGGCGAATTGATCGCGCCCGTCGCCGGGGTGCCAAAGCTGTACTATTTCTAGCGCCGCCCGACGGGCAATCGTTCTCGTTTCACGTCGTGCCGTTATGGCCTGCGCCTTACGATGCAGGCGCTGCTCTTGAGGCGGCGTTTCCCTACTCGCTTCGACGTGTGGCGGAGAAGGCTAACAACTTTGAGTTGCTGGGCGGATGACCACCATCTCCCCCGAGCGCATCCGGCAGATCGAGTCCCGCCTGCACGAGCTCTCCGCGCTCATGGCCACCGGCGAGCTGCCGTCCGACCGGTTCGTCGCCGTCTCCAAGGAATATGCCGAACTGGAGCCGGTCGCCGCCGCCGCCGCCGAGGTGCGCCGGCTGCGGCAGGAGGCGGACAGCCTCGCCTATATGACGCAGGACGCCGACCCGGACCTACGCGCGATGGCGGCGGACGAGTTGCGCGACAACGAGGCCGCGCTAACCGAGGCGGACCGCCGGCTCGCGCTCGCGTTGCTGCCGCGCGACGCGGCGGACGAGCGCGCGGCGATGCTGGAGATCCGCGCGGGCACCGGCGGCGACGAGGCGGCGCTGTTCGCAGGCGACCTGCTGCGCATGTACCAGCGATACGCCGAGGAACAGGGCTGGCGCGTCGAGCTTATCTCTCACTCCGCGTCGGAGGCGGGCGGGGTGAAGGAAGCGGTGGCATCCGTCGAGGGCCGCGGCGTCTTCGCCAGGCTGAAGTTCGAGAGCGGCGTCCACCGCGTACAGCGCGTGCCCGCGACCGAATCGCAGGGCCGCATCCACACCAGCGCCGCGACCGTCGCCGTCCTGCCCGAGGCGGAGGAGGTCGACGTCCAGATCGACGAGGCGCGCGACCTGCGCATCGACGTCTACCGCTCGTCCGGCCCGGGCGGCCAGTCGGTCAACACGACCGATTCGGCGGTGCGGATCACGCATCTGCCCACCGGCCTCGTCGTGATCCAGCAGGACGAGAAGTCGCAGCACAAGAACAAGGCCAAGGCGCTTAAGGTGCTGCGCACCCGGCTGTACGAGGCGGAGCGCGAGCGGCTGCACGCCGAGCGCGCGGGTACGCGCAAGTCGCAGATCGGCTCGGGCGACCGGTCCGAGCGCATCCGCACCTACAACTTTCCGCAGGGGCGCGTGACCGACCACCGCATCAACCTGACGCTCCACCGGCTGCCCGAGATACTGCAGGGCGAGATGGACGAGCTGATCGGCGCGCTGGTGGCGCAGGACGAGGCGGAGCGGCTGGCGAGCCTGGATGGCTGACCCTCTTCCTCCCCTCCCGCTCGCGGGAGGGGCTGGGGG
>NZ_CAHJWW010000192.1 GCF_903643035.1 Sphingomonas bacterium
CGCGCGCCGACGCCGAGGCCGGACAGCGCGGTCTGCGCCGGGTCGGCCGCAGCGTGAGCGGCGTCGCTGTCTACGTGCCCGCAGTCGCCGTCGCCGCTCCGCGCGCGGTCTACGGCGGCGGTGGCGGCACATACGTCTATGGCGGCGGCTTCTATGGCGGCTATTACGGCTACGACGGCGGCGATTACGGCGGCGGGGCCGTCGCCGCGCCGGTCCCGGTCGACGACCGCCAGTACCGCGAGCTCCAGCGTGACACCGCCGGAACCGGCGTCACCGTCGAGCGGCGCGGGGCCGACCTCGTCATGGAGCTACCCGCCGACGTTACCTTCGCCTTTGATCACGCCGACATTCAGCCGCGCTTCGTCCCGGCCCTCGATGCCGTGGCGCGCACCATCGCCGCCTATCCCGCGACCGATGTCGAGGTTATCGGCCATACCGATGCCGTCGGCAGTGATGCGTACAACTTCGCCCTGTCGCAGCGGCGGGGAGCGAGCGTCGCGGACTTCCTCGTCAGCCGCGACACCGATCCCGAGCGGCTCGTTGTTGAAGGGCTTGGCAAGACCGAACCGGTAGCCAGCAATGCCACCGTCGCGGGCCGCGCGGCAAACCGGCGCGTTGAAATCGTGTTGCATGGCCAAGCGGCGTAAGCTGGAAGAACGAGTTGGAACCGATCAGCCACGCCGGCAACGCTGGAGCAAGATGGGGCTCACGTTAGGTAAATCCTGCCCAACCGTCTTAAGGTGGCGCTGACCCAAAATCCGACATCCCGGGCATCCTCACAGCATTCCGAAACCGGCCGTTTATTTATGTGAAACGTCAACTCTGGGCTGGAGAGCCGCCCGCTTGCAACGCCGGGCGCGGGAGACTTAACGACTCGAAAGGAAGAAGACGTTGCCGTCAGGGTCCTTAAAGTAGACGTGCGGAAACGGCCTCGTCTCCGGGGGTCCGATGAACTCCACGCCGCGCGCGAGGAGCTTGTGATAGGTATAGTCCACGTCGTCGCATCCAAAGGAGCCGTTGAAGAACGTCCCGACGCGGTCCTCCTGCCCTTCCGGTGTCAGCAGCAGTAGACCGGTCTGGGCCCCAGGAATGGCGAGCTCGATCCAGCGTTTCTCTCCGACGAAGCGGTCAGTGGTGATCATGCAGCCCATCGTCTCGGTCCAGAAGGCCAGCGCCCGCTCCTGGTCCCGCGTCGGGATGCCAACATAGTTGATCCTCCGGAGCATCGTCGCCTCCCGCGCTCGCGCAGGGCTACTCTTTGCCCGACCCCGCCTATCGCCTACTGCTATAGCAATGAGCGAGAAGCGCTACACGGTCGATGCCTACGTCCTCGACGCGCTCATGCGCGATCTGGTCGGGCACGACCACCGGGCATCAGCCTTTCTGGTCTACCTCACCCTGACGTCGGCCGTGGGCCCGTCGCGCATCAGTCACGGCCAACTCGCGGAACGGACGGGCCTCTCCAAGCGCACCGTGCAGGACGCCGTGCTGCATCTCGTCGACCGAAATCTGCTGCGCGTGACAAAGGCCGGTGCGACCGACGTCCCGCGATACGAACCTCTGACACCTTGGCGACGCCGTCACGCGACGAGCGCGGAAAATTCGTCCTAGCCCTTCTTCGGCTGCCACAGCTCGATCTTGGTGCCGTCGGGATCCTGGATCCAGGCGAAGCGGCCGAACGGATCCTCGTCGTCGCGCTTCAGGATGGGAACGCGGTGCGCGGTCAGGCGCGCGACGATCGCGTCCATGTCGTCGACGGCAAAGTTGATCATGAACTCCCGCGTCGACGGATTCAAATAGTCGCTGGAGTCGGGGAAGGCCGTCCACGACACCTTGGGCGGATGCCCCGGCGTGTCGAAGGGCAGCGCCGCGCCACCCCATGGCTTGACCTCGAGGCCGAGGACCTCGCGATACCATTGCGCTAGAGCCTTGGGGTCCTTGGTCTTGACGAAGACGCCGCCGATGCCGGTGACGTGACCTGGTTGCTCAGCCATGACGGGCTCCTGACAGGTAAGCGTAAGTGCGAACGTCAAAGGGATCAGGTAGTTGAGCGACATGGCTCGTTCCATTTCGGTCCTGCACTGATGTTCGCCTGCGATGCCGTCATTGGATGTTAAGTGCGGCACCCCTGTAGCGCCAAGTGCAGCAGTGATTGCTATAGCGACTGTTGCGCTGCCGTCCGTGGCGGCGATTGGCGGTGACGACCCCATATTCGGTCACTCACTGCCCGATTAGCGGACCAGTAACTGGACATCGGTTCATGTTGGTTGGGGGTTGGGGGCGGGCACTAAATTCCATTGCGGGCCGCCTCGTAATTTTTACCCCGGAACGTCGTTGCGCCGTAATCCGTTGACCCCCATGTCGAATTGCCCGCCACCCGCGATCCTGATCGTCGAAGACGAGCCGCTCATCCGGATGAACGCCGTCGAGATCCTCGAGGAGCTGGACGCCGAGGTTCTCGAGGCGGCCGATGCCGACGAGGCAATTCGCGCGCTCAACTGTCATCCGGGTGTCTGCCTGCTGTTCACCGACATCAACATGCCGGGGTCGATGGACGGCATTGCGCTCGCTGCGCATGTCCATGCGACCCACCCCGATATCGGGCTGATCGTCACCTCCGGCGGGCAAAATCTCAAAAATGCGCAGCTACCCGACAGCGGCACGTTCCTGCCCAAGCCGTATCGCCACCAGCAGTTGCTCGACCTCGCGCGAAAGAAGCTCGCGTCGAAGGGCTGATCCGGCCTATGCACTGGCCTTCGCTGGACGAAGCGACAGTGCTCTGCCTTCGCTTCGGCGGCTGCTCGTCCTTATTAAACGTTCGACGCCGCGGGAAACACATACAACGTGAGTGACGCATCCGATGCCTTCGTCTGGAGCGCCGAGCGCCTACGCTCGGCTACGGATGCTGCCGATATCGCCTTGTGGTCGTGGAACGTCGATACCGACGAGGTCGCTCTCGACGAACGCGGCTATATGTTATGGGGCGTCGAGCGGCGGTCCGGACTGACCTTCAGCGACCTGTCAAAACAGATCCACCCGGCGGACATCGACCGAGTTCAGAGAGCTTTCAATTCCGTACGCGACGCCCTCGGGGCGTTCGAACTCGACTTCCGCATTGTCCGTCGCGGCGAGACGCAATGGATTATCGCGCGTGGGCAGGGGGGCGAAGACGGTCTCATTGAACGGGTGATGTTCGGGGTGTTTCTCGATGCCACGCAGCGCAAGGAGGCGGAGGAACTGCGCGACGATCTGGCCGGCGAGATGAGCCACCGCGTCAAGAACGTCTTCGCGCTGGCGTCAAGCATGGTCGCGATCGCGGCGCGGTCGGCATCGACGCCCGTCGCCATGGCCGAAGATCTGAACCGGCGGTTGCGCGCTCTGGCGGTCGCCCACGATCTGGTGCGCCCGACACCGGGCGAACGAGGCCACGAAGCGGCGCTGCTCAAGGACCTGTTTGCCGCCGTCCTCGCGCCTTACGACGATAATGGCTGCATTGGAGGGCGTATCCACGTCGATCTGCCGAACATATCCGTCGGTGACCGGTCGGCAACGACGCTGGCGCTCGTTATCCACGAACTGGCGACCAACTCCGTCAAGTACGGCGCCCTGTCTAAGCCGGAAGGATCGCTGCGCATCGCGTGCACTCCGGCTGCGACTAAAGTCGCGATCCATTGGACGGAGACTGGCGGCCCTCCGTTGTCCGTTCCGATTGGACCACTGGGGTTTGGCAGCAAGCTGATCGCCCGGAGCATGAGCGGCCAGTTGCATGGCGGCGTCGAATACGTCTGGCAAGCTCAGGGTGCGGTCATCACGTTACAGGCGAGTACGGAGCGGTTGCGCCTATAGGACCGCTATTTAGCGCCCCGCGATCACGGCCAACGACCAGTCTCGCGCGTAAGGTAAAATATGTCCGATCTTTATGACGCTCGTTTGAGTTCGGCGGCAGTAGTCCGGAACCGCTCGCCGATCCTCGACGTGTTAAGGAACGCCTTGCCAATTAAGGGGCTGGTCCTTGAGGTAGCCAGCGGCAGTGGCGAGCACATCACGTGGTTCGCCGGACACCTGCCGTCGCTCGACTGGCAACCTTCAGACCCATCACCAGCAGCACGCGCCTCGATTACTGCCTGGACGGCAACGGAGCGCATGACCAACGTTCGTCCACCGCTCGATCTCGATGCCAGTTCCCGGTCGTGGCCGATCATTGCCGCCGATGCAATTTTGGCGATCAACCTCGTGCACATCAGCCTGTGGTCGGCGACGCAAGGCCTGTTGAGGGAGGCCGGGCGATTACTGCCGGCTGGCGGACTGCTCTATCTCTACGGCCCTTTCATTCAGGCAGGGGTCCCGCTCGCGCCAAGCAACGCCGCGTTCGATGCCGATCTGCGTGGGCGAAACGTGTCATGGGGTCTGCGCCATCTCGCCGAGATCGAGGCCGACGCCGCGCAGTCGAACCTTGTGGTGCAGAACGTCGTGACGATGCCGGCGAACAACCTATCGGCGATTTTGCGCCGAACATGAGAGCTACGACCGGCAATGCCGGGACGGCTTCCGGCGGCGTAGACCCAGCGGCGTCCGCGCCGGGCACACCGGGCGGCAGAAGATGCCGGTGGTGGCCACGCAGACGAAGAAGGCTCCGTCGCCGGCGGGATCGCGGACGGCGAGGCTGGCGTAGCAGGCGGCGGGGTCGAGAGCGGCGGTCGTCATTCGCCCGGTATAGCGGCTCTGCGCCGGCCGTCTGGCGGTTTTCGGACGCGGCCGTCCGCCCGAACCAGAGGCCGGGTGTGGACAGGGTAAGACGATGGGAAGGTCAGCGCTTCGGCGCGACCCGGTGCGCGACGAAGACGACGAGCGCGGCGAGGCCGAGGCCCCAGTGGAGCCACGACACGCCCTGCCGCAGCGTCTCGTCGCCGAGATAATAGAGCAGGTAGCCGGTGACGCCGAGGACCGCCGCGACGGCGAGCAGCGCGCCGCCGCTCCACCGTGCGCGGCGCGCGCGCCAGCCGCGGACGACGTGAACCCCCCATAGCAGTCCGAGCAGCGCCAGCGCGATCATGGCGACGAGGCCGTGGAGGCGCAGCGCCCACGGTTCGGCCGGGCTCGTCTGCGGTCCATAAGGACCCTGTCGGATCAGGAAGTAATGCGCGACGAGCCACGCCGCGCCGCTCGCCCACAGCAGCGCCGCGGTGGCGTCGACCAGCCGCCGCCGCCCGGTCCCGAGCCGGATCGCGCCGATCGTCTCACGCCGCATCGGCGAGGCTCCCGCCGATCGTT
>NZ_CAHJWW010000193.1 GCF_903643035.1 Sphingomonas bacterium
GCGGGCGCCGACGCGCTGTTCGCCGCCGTGCCGGACGCCGACATCGTCGTCAGCAACGCCGGCATCTTCGAGCCTGCCGACTTCTTCGACACCGACGACGCGACCTGGGACCGGCACTGGCAGGTCAACGTCATGGCCGGCGTCCGCCTCGCGCGCCGCTACCTGCCCGGCATGGAGGCGCGCGGCTGGGGCCGGTTCGTCCTCATCGGCTCGGAAAGCGCCTTCAACATCCCCGTCGAGATGATCCACTACGGCGTCAGCAAGACCGCCGACGTCGCGCTCGCGCGCGGGCTCGCCAAGCGCATGGCGGGGACGGGCGTGACCGTGAACGCGGTGCTGCCCGGGCCGACGCTGTCCGAGGGCGTCGCGGCGATGCTGAAGGACCAGGTGAAGCCCGGCCAGTCGATCGAGGACGCCGCGGTCGACTTCGTCAAGGCGAACCGGCCAAGCTCGATCATCGGCCGCGCGGCAAGCGTGGAGGAGGTCGCGAACATGATCGTCTACGCCGCCTCGCCTCAGGCCTCGGCCACCACCGGCGCGGCGCTGCGCGTCGACGGCGGCGTCATCGACACGCTGATGTAAGGGGGAAGGCGACCCGGATCGATCCCGGGCGGCCCGCGGGTCGAACTTATGCTGCACCGCAGCGTTGAGGCCTTCGCTTCGGAGTGCAGCCTTGCCCTTTCTGTCCAGCCCGGCCCGTTTCCTGCGCCACTACGTCGCGGCGCGGCCGTGGGTGTTCCTGATGCTGGCCGTGCTGGTGGTCGGCGCGTCGGCGAGCGCGGTGGGCGTGCAATATGCGATGAAGATGCTGATCGACGCGATGACGGCGCTCCGCCACGGCCGGCCCGCCGTCTACCGCGCGCTGGCGGCGCTGATCGGGCTGGTCGTCGTGGAAAGCGTGCTGCAGCGCGCGGCGGCCTTCACGGTGGGGCATGTCACCGTCGCCTCCGGCGTGCGCATCCGGCTCGACATGGTCGACCATCTCACCGGCCACCAGATGCCGTTCTTCCAGAAGCAGCGGGCAGGGTCGCTGGGCCACCGCGTCTCCGGCCTGGGCGGCATCTTCGGGGCGCTGGTCCACCGGTTGTTCCAGGAGGTCGCGCCGCCGCTGATCGCGTTCGGCGGCGCGCTGGTGATCTTCTTCTCGATCGACACGCGCCTGGCGATCGTCCTTGGCGCCGTCTTCGTCGCCGTGACCGTCGGCCTGGTCCTGCTGGGGCGGCGCGGACACGTGCACCACCAGGCGTTCGCGGAGCGCGCGGGCATCGTCGGCGGCGAGCTGGTCGACGTCATCGGCAACATCTGGGTCGTGAAGGCCTTTGCGGCGCGGCGTCGCGAACTGTCGCGGCTGCGCGGCTTCCTGACGAGGGAGGCGGACGCGCAGCGCCGGGGCTGGTTCTTCGTGGAGCGGATGCGCGGCCTCCACGACCTGACCCTCGCCGTCCTCGTCGCCGGCACGCTGATCTGGGCGATCCATCGCTGGTCGATGGCGCTGATGACGATCGGCGACGTCGTCGTGGTAAGCTCGATGACGTTCCGCATGCTGCACGGCTCGCGCGACCTCGCCATGGCGCTGATCGATACCAGCCAGCAGTTCAGCTACCTGCGCGAGGCGCTCGACATCCTCGGCGTGCCGCAGACCCTGGTGGACGTGCCCGGCGCGCCGCGGCTGGCGGTCGGCGAGGGGACGATACGGCTCGACAGCGTCACCTTCGGCTACGACGCGCGGCGGCCGGTGATCCATGACGTGTCGCTGGCGGTGCCGCCCGGACAGAAGCTCGGGATCGTCGGCGCGTCCGGGGCCGGCAAGTCGTCGCTGCTGCACCTGATCCAGCGGTTCCACGATCCGCAGGCGGGCAGCATCTGGATCGACGGACAGCGCGTGGACCAGGTGGCGCAGGAAAGCCTGCCGCCGGCGCTCGCCGTCGTGCCGCAGGAGGTGCTGCTGTTCCACCGCACGGTGGCGGAGAACATCCGCCTCGCGAGGCCCGAGGCGACCGACGACGACGTCCGGCGCGCGGCGGAGGCGGCGGGGTGCGACGCGTTCATCCGCGAGCTGCCCGACGGCTATGACAGCGTCGTCGGCGAACGCGGGACCAGCCTGTCGGGCGGCCAGCGCCAGCGCCTTGGCATCGCCCGCGCCTTTCTCCGGGACGCGCCGATCGTGCTGCTCGACGAGGCCACCTCCGCGCTGGACACGGGCTCCGAGCTCGAGGTCCAGCGCGGGCTCGACGCGCTGATGGCCGACCGGACGGTGATCGCGGTCGCCCACCGGCTGTCGACGATCGCCGCGTTCGATCGCGTGATCGTGATGGACCAGGGCCGCATCGTCGAGGACGGGTCGCCGCAGCACCTCCTCGCGCGGGGCGACGGCGCGTTCCACAGGCTGTGGGCGCTTCAGGCCGACGGCCTCGACCACAAGCCGGCCCCGTTCAGGCGCGCCCTCCACGTCGTCGGCGCCTCGAAGCGTTAGCGTCGCCGCCCGATCACGGCGGACATCAGGTTCACCAGTCGAGGCGCTGTTCCGCCCCGTCGAAGCGGACGGTCCTCACCGCATGCGCTTCGCCGCCATCGACCAGCCGCACGGCGAAGCGGGTCACGGGCCGCATGTCCGGATAGCTTCCCACGCGCGCGCCGATCGTCAGCCGCCGCGCCGCGTCGTCCCAGCGCAGCGGGATGCGGGCGCACTGGCCGTGGCGATAGCCGTCGCCGTCGCCGGCATCCTCGTACAGCGTGAACCGGCCGTCGCGCCCGGCATGGACGTGGAGCTCGACGGTGTCGGGCCGCGCCGACGACCGGTCGATGCCCGGCGTCATCGGGATGATCGCGCCCGCGCGCGCGAAGACCGGCACGCGGGCGAGCGGCGCGGGCACGTCGATCGTCCGCCCGCCCGGATACCGCCGCCCCGATGCGAGATCGTACCAGTCCTGGCCGGCCGGCAGGTACACCTCGACGGTCGGGGCGACCGCAGCGGCGGCGGGCGGCGTCATCCGCGCGCGGCCCGACGGCGTGATCCATTCGAACCACAGGCTGACGACGTCCGGCGTCGGCTGGCGCTGTTCCAGGCGGAAGGGATAGAAGCGTCCCGCCTCCAGGGTCAGCGGCACGTCCCAGCGCGCGTCGCCGTCGTGCGCCTTGAACGACACGCCGCCGTTCGCGCCGTCGTTGACCGCCGCTCCCGACGCGCCGTCGATGATCGTCCGGCCGTCCAGCACCAGCCGGACCGCGCCCTTGCCCTGGACGACGAGCGTGTGCGCGCCCGTCTCCTCCGCGCGCAGGCGGCCGGTCCAGCGGATCGAATAGGGCTTGCCGGCCAGCTCGCCCGGCAGGTCGCCCGACCAGCTCATCTTCAGCTCGTCGGTCCGGCGCGACGAGACGCGGCGATCGAAGCCCGCACCCTCGTAATAGGCGACCTCGGCGGCGGGCGCGTCGGTCCCCTGCACCGCGCGGCTGGGCAGGAACTCCTGGATGTCGGCGGGCGCGTGCTCCAGCGGCCGGTCGACGACGCGCACCAGCAGGTCGCGGCCCACCATGAACTGCGCGGGGTGGCGTTGCGCCGCCGCGTCGCCGGGAAAGTCCATCGCCAGTCCGCGCAGCGGCGTTCCGCCGTCGAGCGCCGCCTCGGCCGCGAGCGCATAGTGATAGGGCAGCAGCGCATAGCGCAGCCGCAACGCCTGCTCCAGCGCGTCGTGGACGGGGGTGCCCGGCTCGCCAAAGCGCCACAGCTCGCGGGGCACGTGCGTGCCGTGCGCGCGGAACACCGGCAGGAAGGCGCCGAACTGGAACCAGCGGACGTACAGCTCGGTATAGGCCGGATCGGCGAGCCCGAGCGGGTAGCGGTGGTTGACCAGGAAGCCGCCGATGTCGCAGGTCCACCACGGGATGCCGGCCATCGCGAAGTTCTGCGCGGCGACGACCTGAGCCGACAGCGTGCCCCAGCTCGCGAAGATGTCGCCCGACCAGGTGATCGCGCCGAACGCCTGCTGCCCGGCATAGGCGGAGCGGCTGAGGACCACCGGGCGCTTGGCGGGCACGTCGCGCGCCAGCCCCTCGCTCAGCCCCTTCGCCTGGTACCAGCTGTAGGTCAGCAGGTTCTCGTCGATCGGCCCCGCCGCGCTGCGGCCGTTGGCGATGAACGAGGCGGCGGTGCCATAGCGTTCGCCCGTCGACTGGAACTCGGGCTCGTTGCCGTCGGTCCACAGGCCGTCGAAGCCGTGGTCGACGATGCCGCGCTTCACGTTCCGCCAATAGAGGTCGCGCGCGGGCGGCGCGCTGGCGTCGAACACGCGCCCGCCGCTCCAGTGCCTGCCCGGGAACAGGAACCCCGCCGCGGCCATGTCGCGGTATATCGCCGTCGCGGGGCCGAAGGCGGGCCAGATCGAGATCACCACATGCGCGTCCCGCGCGTGGACATGGTCGACCATCGCGCCCGGATCGGGAAAGGTCGCGGCATCGAACGTCATGCCGCTGAACCGGTCGTTCTCGCCCCAGTAATGCCAGTCGAGCACGACCGCGTCGAGCGGCAGGCCGCGCCGGCGATACTCGTCCACGACCCCGGTCAGCTCGGCCTGCGTCCCGTAGCGTTCCTTGCTCTGCCAATATCCATAGGCCCATCTGGGCAGCAGCCGCGCCGGGCCGGTCAGCGCGCGATAGCGGCCGATCACCGCGTCCATGTCGGCGCCCAGGCAGACATGGTAGCGGACCAGGTCGCCCGCGACCGAGTGATAGCCGATCGCCTCCCCGCGCGATCGGAAGAACGCGGCGGTGCCGGTATCCCACAACAGCCCCCAGCCGCCGGTCGAGGCGAGGAACGGGTTGACCGCGTCGCTGTTGGCATGGGCCAGGAACACGTCCTCGCCGCGATATTCCGCCACCGGCGCGCGGAACTGGCCAAGGCCGTGGAGTCGTTCGGTCGCGCCGATCGCGAAGCCCTGCCGGCGCGAGGCGGCGACGCCGGGGATCGGCGCGGGCTCTGCGCTCTCGGCAATGCGCGGGGTGCCCGCGCCGTCGAGGAAGCGGATGCGGCCGGTCGCCTTGTCGACCTCCGCGACGATGTCCTGCCCGACCAGGCGGAGGGCGCGCGCATCCTCCTCCAGGCGGAACGGCGGCATGGCCCCGGCGGGTCGCGCGAAGAAGCCGCCGCCCGCCGCCAGGCGATCGGCGGGACATCTCACGACGCTGGCGACGCCCGCGAGCGGCAGGCGCAGGTCGGTCACCTCGCCGTCGCGGTACAGCCGGACCCCGGCGGCGTGCCGC
>NZ_CAHJWW010000194.1 GCF_903643035.1 Sphingomonas bacterium
CTGGCGGCGGACGGCGCGGTGCTGGTGCTGGCGGACGTCGATGCCGCGCGGGCAGAGGCGCTGGCGGCCGAACTCGGCGCGACCACGGTGGCGGCGGACGCGATCCTGGGCGTCGAGGCGGATGTGATGAGCCCCAACGCGCTCGGCGCGGTCCTGACCGCCGAGTCGATCCCCCGGCTAAGGACCCGGATCGTCGCCGGGGGTGCCAACAACCAGCTCGCGACCCCGGCAGATGGCGAGCGGCTGCGCGAGGCCGGCATCCTCTACGCACCCGACTATGTCATCAACGCGGGCGGCATCATCAACGTCGCGCTGGAGTATCTCGGAACGGCCGGCGAGGACGAAGTACGCGCCCGCGTCGCCCGGATCCCGGACCGGTTGGCACAGGTCTGGGACGAGGCGGACCGGACCGGCATGCCGATCGCGCAAGTGGCGGACGGGATCGCCCAGCGGCTGATCGGTCGGGGCTGACCACCCGGCGCTCGCTGTTCCGCCATATTGAGGTCACCCGAAGCCGTTTGCTTGCAGAAGGGCTGCTGGTTCGGGCGAGTCGGATTGGTCAGATTGCAATCGTCGCCTTCGGGAGGTGGAACGCTTCGGCGAAACCCTCGGCCGCGTTGCATTCGATACCGCGCAACCGCGCCAGTGACAGGAAGGTTTCCGGATCGAACCAGCGCCGTCCGCGCTGGCTGGCGAAATGTTCGTGTATATGCCGTGCCTTCTGGCGAGCGACGCGTTCCGTCAGCGGAAAATATGCGTTGGCACCGCCCAGATCCGCATCGTATTTGGGAATCTCGTAACGAAGTATCAGGTGATCGCGAAACGTCTGGCGCGTCATCGCACCGATGGTCGCATGGTCTTGATGCAGGTCCAGCGTATGATGCGTCAGGATAACGTCAGGCTCATAGTCCGCCTTGAACTGCTCGAACACCGACTTGATCGCGGGTTGCTGCGCAGGAAAAAGGCCGTCCTTGAAGTCGAGCACATGAATATCCACAGAAAGGCCCGACAGAGCCGCGGCGCTTGCGCGAGCCTCGCGCGATCGTTCGTCATCGCCGCTGAAGACCACGTATCGCACCGATGTCGCTGGATGCCGCGCCATTACGCTCAGTATCAATCCGCCACAGCCGATTTCTATGTCATCGGAGTGCGCGCCCAAGCATAATATGTTCAGTGGCGTCCGATCGGCGGCAAGAGACAAGCTTAGCATGAGCCGGTGATAGCATCGGCAAGATCACGAGGCGACACGGATGTTTTCAGGCGCCGTCTGCCAAATTTCCCACGGCGCCGGTCCCGAAGCCCGCATGGCCTCAAGCGCCAGAAGGTCCTTGAAGGTATCGCAGGCACGCCAGAACCCGTCATGGGTGTATGCGAGCAGTCGACGAGTCGCGGTCAGGCGATCGAAGGTCCCTTCCAGAAGGTCGTCGTCCTCACCGATATAGTCGAAGATCTCGGCTCTGAACGCAAAATAACCGCCGTTGATACGCATGTCGACCGCCGCTCCGGGCTTGATGCCGGTTACGACGCCATCGTGCTCGTAATGGACGTAGTGGAAGCTCTGGGTGGGTTGAACCGCGACCATGACGCCGATCATGCCAGGACGGTCGTCCAGAACCTGCAGAACCTTGTCGAGAGGAACGTCGGACAGACCATCGGCATAATTGGCCAGAAAGACCTGCTCGCCCACGAGGAAGGGATGTACCTTTCGAAGTCGCTGGCCGATGCTGCTGGATAATCCGGTATCGACCAGTGACACATCGATGATGACACCTTCGTCATTCATCAACCGAAAACGATGACTTTTACTGTCACCATTTATACTCGGTATCGGAATTGCCCCCAGTTGCTTGAAATAGGTATGGAAAGCTTGAACCTTATGACCAAGGCAAAGTATGAATTCGGTATGACCATTGTGAATATAATAAGCCATGATGTACGACAGAAGAGTTTGATTTCCAATCTCGACCAACGGTTTTGGAGTCCTAGTGTGATCGCGTAGTCTGGTGCCAAGTCCGCCGCAAAACAGGACTACTTTCATATCACCATGCCCAACTGGATCCTAATGAAGGTTAACTAATTCCCCGAGACTGGCTTGTCTATACATGCATCAATGACCCTAAGTATATTTTACTCGATCCAGAACTGACTGATGGCAGCCCGTAGATGACAGTTGTGGCCATTGCGATGGCGGACATGAAGATGTGTGAGCATCGATCGTGGCGGGTGTGGATGCGGTGTCACTCGCAGATTCCTCCCTTGATGGGTCAGGAGCCTGACTGGTCGGCGACAGGTGCGAGGGACGTCTGCCGAGACTGATCCGCCTCACCGGTCGGCGCCACTGTCTTCCCGTTCGAAACCCGTCAGGCGCTTCTATGGGACCGGACCGGTTGTCCTGCAGGACGTACGGCTGATACCTCGCCGGCTTCACGACGCGAGCGCGAAAACGTCGGGTGACGTGGGCGCGCAACCACCCTATTTACCTGGTTCGCTGTGCCCAACCTTCATGCCCTTGCCAATCCACGTCGCTTCCTGAGCATCGCCCGACCGATGACGTCCACCTGCCTTTGGACAGGCGCTGCGCTGATCATGATCGGCTGCTGGGCTGGCCTCACGCAGACGCCGCCCGACTATCTGCAGGGCGAGACGGTGCGCATCCTCTATATCCACGTCCCCGCCGCCTGGCTCGGCATGGGCGGCTGGAGTGGCGTGGCGCTGTCGAGCGCGGGCTATCTGGTCTGGCGGCATCCGCTGGCTTCTATCGCGGCGCGCGCGATCGCCGGGCCGGGAGCGGTGTTCGCGGGACTGTGCCTTATCACCGGCTCGATCTGGGGGCGACCGACCTGGGGGACGTGGTGGCAGTGGGATGGGCGGCTGACGAGCATGTTGCTGCTGCTCTTCGTGTACCTGGGCTATCTCGCACTCGCCCGCGCCGAGGCGGATCGCGGTGGCGACGGACGGGTGCCCGCGATCTTCGGCATCGCCGGATCGGTGCTGTTGCCGATCATCCGCTATTCGGTCGTGTGGTGGAACACGCTGCACCAGGGTCCGAGCATCGGACTGACGAGCTCGACGATAGATGGATCGATCCTGTGGCCGCTGTGGCTGATGCTGCCCGGTTTCACGCTGCTGTTCGCCGGCATCGTCCTTATGCGGATGCGGGCGATGCTGGCGAGCGTTCGCGCGGAGGCGCGACTGCGCCGGATGGCGACCGCGTGAGGAGCTTGCCGTGAACCCGTGGCTGTTCGTGGCCGCCGCCTATGCGGTCATGCTCGGCGGGGCGGGGCTCCTCGCGCTGGGCGCTTTCCTTGCCATGCGCCGCGCTGAGCGGGCGGCGGACATCCGGCAATGAGGGGTGCGGCGTCGAAGGCCAGGAACCAACGGCTGGCGCTCACCGGGCTGGCGCTCGCGGCTGTCGGCGGCGCCAGTGCACTCGCCTTGTCGGCACTGAAGGACCAGGCCGCGTTCTTCTATGCGCCGTCCGACGTCGCGAAGGACGGGCTGCCGCTCGGCCGGGCGGTGCGCCTCGGCGGGATGGTGGCGGCGGGATCGATCCGGCGGGCGGGCGACGGCGTATCGATACGCTTCACCGTCACCGACGGGCGCGCGACGACGCCGGTAGACTTCACCGGCATAACACCGGACCTGTTCCGCGAGCGATCGGGCGTGGTGGCTGAGGGCGAGTTCCGCCGCGACGGCAGCTTCGCCGCGACCAACCTGCTGGCCAAGCACGATGAGCGGTACATGCCGCCCCAGCTCGCCGCTACCGCCGCGGGGCAGATGCACGAGACGAAGATGCTCAAGCGATGATCGCGGAAGCGGGCCTTGCGGCACTCTGGCTGGCGGCGGCTCTAGCAGGGCTGCAACTGCTGCTGGCCATGCTTGCGGTGCGGAGGAGCGTGCCTTCGGGATCGATGCCATCCGCCGTTCGCCCCGAGATCGTCGAAGGGCCGCCTTCGTCCGAAGCGGGAGGCAGGGCTTCGCCAGGTGCGGCTCGGACGGAGGCGGGGATGGCTCTGGCAGGCCAACTCTTAGCAGCGGTTCGCCCGGTCGCGGTTGTGCAGGGCCTGCTCGCGCTGGTGGCGATGGCGGCGCTGATCGCGGTGTTCGTACGATCCGACATGTCGGTGCTGCTGGTCGCGCAGAACAGCCATTCCGCCAAGCCGCTGCTGTACAAGATCGCCGGCGCGTGGGGACAGCATGAGGGGTCGATGCTGCTGTGGGTGACGATCCTGGGGCTGGCCGGCGCGGCGGTGGCGGCGCTGGAATGGCGGCTGGAGGCGCGCACGCTCGTGGCGACGCTGGGCGCGCAGGCGGGCATCGCGCTCGGCTTCTATGCTTTTCTGCTGTTGTCCTCCAACCCGTTCGCCCGGTTGGATCCCGCGCCATTGGATGGACAGGGGCTCAATCCGCTGCTGCAGGACCCCGGCCTCGCGTTTCATCCACCCACGCTCTATGCGGGCTATGTCGGTCTGTCGGTCGCCTTCTCGTTCGCGGTCGGCGCCCTGGTGACGCGCGACGTGGGGCCGGCGTTCGCCCGCGCCATGCGGCCGTGGGTGCTGGGCGCCTGGGTGTTCCTCACGCTGGGCATTACCGCCGGTAGCTACTGGGCTTACTATGAGCTTGGCTGGGGCGGCTGGTGGTTCTGGGATCCGGTGGAGAACGCTTCGCTCATGCCGTGGCTAGCGGCGACCGCGCTGCTCCATTCGGTGACGGTGCTCGCGACCCGCGACAGTCTGCGCGCGTGGACGGTCATGCTCGCGGTCGTGGCCTTCTCGATGTCGATGATCGGCACTTTCCTGGTCCGCTCGGGCATATTGACCAGCGTTCATGCCTTTGCTGTCGATCCCAGGCGAGGCGAGTTCATCCTGATGCTGCTGGCGCTGTATATCGGCGGCGCGCTGGCGCTGTTCGCGGTCCGGATCGGCACCGTACGCCAGGGCGCGACGTTCGAGCCGGTGAGCAGGGAGGGTGCGCTGGTCGTCAACAATCTCCTGCTGTCCGTCATACTGGGCATCGTGCTGATCGGCACGCTGTATCCTCTGATGGCGGCGGCGTTCGGGCGTCAGCTGTCGGTGGGGCCGCCGTTCTTCGACCGGACGGCGGGGCCGATCGCGCTCGGGCTAGGCGTGGCGATGGCGGCGGGGCCGCTGGTGCGCTGGCGGCGCGATCGGCCG
>NZ_CAHJWW010000195.1 GCF_903643035.1 Sphingomonas bacterium
ACCCCAGAAGCGGCCGTAAAGCTCTTTCTTTGGCGTCATCAATATCGGACGCTCATTCACGCTGACCCAACGGGCGACGCATCGCCGTGCCGACCAGGCCGAAGCCCATGATCATCAACAGCCAGCTCGCGGGCTCCGGGATCGTAGTCAGAGTAAATGTTCCGGCGAACGGTGGGAACATGCTCTCGACCACCGTCGCCTCGAGGTTCTGGCCGGTGACGCCGGAAACGCTGAAGGACGCATGATCAGTGGCCAAGATGGGCGTGCTACCGCCGAATGAGCTCGGCACAGCGAAGCTGTCGGTGGCGAGGCTGATCGCCTCGACCTCGCCGTGCGCCAGGGTGACCGAGAAACTTAGGAGATCTGATGCGCTGATGGCGAACGGACCGCCGAACAGCCCGTTCTGAAAGGCGACGCCCGACGCCGCGAAGCTCGTCAGGCCATTGCCGATGGTAAAGGTGCCGGTTGCGCCGCTGATGGTAAACGTGCCCGATCCCATGATGTACGGATCGACCTCATCGGGAAACGGCGAGGCGAAAGCGCTCAACGTGAAGTCGTATCCGGCCGCGCCCGCCGGGACCGCGGCGGACACCGCCTCAAAGGCGGCTGCAGCCACAACGGCCGTCATTAGCCGGTTCGTGCTCAGCCGCCGCCTAAATCGACCGGTGGCGACAATCGCGCCACTCGTCGTCGAGGCCGCACCTTGCCGACGGCGCAAGGCATAGCCGACGCAGCCCAAGCCCATGATCATAAGGCTCCACGCCGCCGGCTCCGGCACTCCGGTCGGGTCGTAGAGGTAGTTGATGCCGGCGGCGCTGGTCAGCACGACCTCGCCGCGATCGTTTAGGCCGAAGGCGTCGTAGGCGCCGCCGCCCGGCGCGGCTAACTCGGTGAACGCGTGGCTCAACGTATCGTAGAGGAAGGCGTGCGGGTCGCCGAGCGCGTCGAGCCACTCGCCCGAGGCGAGCCCATGGTTGTTGACCGCCTCGAGGTAGGTCGTCGCGGCGTTGGCTGCGCTAGGGTCGGTGACGAACTGCTGGTACGCGCCGCTCGAGTAGACGAAGCCCCGGGTCACGCCGTCGTTGTTATCGAGCGTCCAGCCGACGACGAGCCCGGCGTCGTTGATCCCGCGTGCCACCGTCTTGACCCGGAAGTCGGGCGAGAGGGACAGCTCGGTATAGCTTGCGCCGTCGAGAATGTAGCCGTGGCGGAAGTTCATCGTGCCGCTCTGGGTGAAATTCTCGCCGACGATGACGCCAGCGGCATTGATCCCTTGAGCGATGCCGTGGAGCGCGTCGCCGGTCACCGGATTGTGTAACAAGGTAATGGTGCCGTCGGCCTCGCGGCGGAACTCGTCGGCGGTGCGGATGTCGTTGGTCGCGTCGACGTACGAATAACCGGTGATCTGGTTGCTGGCGTTGATCGCCCGCCCGATGGTCGCCCGGTCGCCATCGCTGAACAGCGTGTAAGTACCGCCAGGACTGCGGAGGAAGCCCGAACCGCTGCCGTCGGCGTTGACCACGTTTCCGGTCATATAGCCGGCGTCGTTGATCCCCAGGACACCGGTCTCGGTGCCGGGCTCGGCATAGGCTGGGATCAGGGTGTACGTCCCGGCCGACGCCGGCTGCCCGGCCGAGGCGCTTACCACGATCGCGCCAGCGGCAATCACCACCGATCGTAATTCACTCCGGCTGTTGGTTCGTCCTGTTGTCATGGTAGGCCCCCCAGATGGTGCATGTATCACGCCGCGTAATGGCAAAGCCATCGATGTCTTCGGCCGATGCGGTGCCCCGTGAACGCTTCGATGGGCCATCAAGTAGGCGTGAGCTAACGGACCCCACAATCGGTCATTCACGGCGTCGTTCGGCCTCTCCGCCTTCAGCCGATTGTTCATCTGGTTCTTGGCTACAACATTAGCGATCTGGCCTAGTCGTTTCTGGTACTAGCTAGGCGGCAACAGCACATGCTCGGCGCCTCATCGACCTTCCAACAAGGCCGAAGCCCCCCAGCAGGAGCGCCCATGTTGCAGGCTCGGGGACCGACCCAGGAGGCGCATTGCCAATGCCGCCAATTGTCTGCACTCGGTACGACGCTGCGGGATCGCTGATCCCGGTCACCGCAATGAACGGATCGACCGACGCTGCGCCGGTACCTATCGTCCCGCCCGACGCGGTCGCGACCTGCTGCAGGTGCTGCAGGTCGCCGACCGTCCCGCTGTAGTGGAAGGTTCCGTCATAGCTGTGGTTGTCGACGCATGCCGTCGCCAGCGGATTGGTCGAATCGCAGACGGTGATGCTGCCGTTGGTGTCGGAGTTCTCATAGAATAGCTGGGCGAAGCTGGAGCCGTCGCCGGTCAGCGAGGTCCGCAGCCGGGCCGTCACCGCGATGTCGACGATGTCGCCAGCCATGCCGCCGAGAATGTTGAAGTCATAGCCGACAAAGGCTTGTGATTCGGTGTTGGGGCCGCTCGCCGCCGCGTGCAGCATGACGTCCGGCGAGACCGACAGTGATGCAGAGGCCTGCGACGGCCCCGTTGTTAGGAAACAGTGGTTCTCCGTCGACATCTGATTAGGGAAGATGTTGCATTGGGCTTCGCGTCCGTCGCGGCCGATTGCCGTCGCCGGCGCGGCTGCCACGCCGAGCCCGATCATGAACGCAATCGCGACCAGATCCCGGACCATCATCATTGCATCCCCCTGCTGCCATCGACCGATCGGCAGCGATCTTCAGCCTTGCCTAACGCCGGCGCATGATCAGAATGGATCAGAGCCGGCGATTTTTTCGCCGGCAAGTCGACCGTGCGTGCCGACGCCGGCGTGCGATCGTCCTTGATTTCGCGAGGGCCGAGTGGACCAGACCCTCATCGATCGCATCTACGAATGCGCCTTCGTTCCGGACTCGTGGCCGGGCGTCCTCGACGACATTGCCACTATGGCTGCAGCGCGCGGCGGCGCGCTGCTGACCGCCAGCTCGGAGATCCTCGGCTGGACTGCATCACCCGGCATGGCGGCGGTGTGGGAGGCGCTGCAGCGGCACGGCCTGCTGGTGTGCGGCGATCGCTTCCGCCGGCTGGTCGAGCTGCAGCACGGCGGCTTCCTAACCGATCAGGCCGGCTACCGCGACGAGGCCGAGATGGGCGAAGACCCGCTGTACCGCGACGTGCTGTGGCCGCTCGGTCTCGGCTGGGCGGTCGCCACCGCTATCCCGCTGCCGACTGGTGAGACGATG
The DNA here is from genome assembly GCF_903643035.1 of Sphingomonas bacterium. Lineage (GTDB taxonomy): Bacteria > Pseudomonadota > Alphaproteobacteria > Sphingomonadales > Sphingomonadaceae > Sphingomonas. The sequence goes on from NZ_CAHJWW010000195.1 coordinate 3,229, forward strand.
GTCATCACCTTCGAACGCGACCGTGCCCTGGGCCCAGTCGGCGCCGAGGTCGTCGATCGGCTCGACGTGCTGCGTCCTCATCTTGCACGAAGTGCACTGATCGCGACGCGGCTGCGGCTCGAGCGCGCGAGGGCGATCGGCGACACCCTTGCCGCCCTCGGCATCCCTGCCCTGATCTTCGATGCGACCGGACAGGTCCTGGCGGTAAACGCGCTGATCGAAGACCAGGCCGGTCCGATCCGCTGGGAAGCACGCGATCGCTTCGCTCTGGTCGATCCGGCCGCCGACGTCATCCTCCGACGTGCCATCGTCGCGCTCCGTGCCCGGGATGCCGACACGACGGTGTGCTCCTTCGCAGTCAAGTCGCGGAACGGCGAGGCCGCGGCGGTGGCTCACGTCGTCCCCGTGCGTGCTCTCGCCCGCGACATCCTCGTCAGCGGCGTCGGCGTGCTCGTCCTCACGCCGGTCGCACCTGCATCCGCGCCGCCGGTCGAACTGGTGCAATCCCTGTTTGACCTAACCCCGGCCGAGGCGCGCGTGGCGCGACAGCTGAGCGCAGGGAAATCAATTGCCCGCATCGCCGCCGATGCCAGGCTGTCAACGACGACCGTCCGCAACCAGCTTCGCGCGGTATTGAGCAAAACCGGCTGCCGCCGTCAGGCCGAGGTCGTCGCTCTGCTCGGTGGTCTCTACGCGAGGTAACAGAGAGCGGATGTAACGTCCGAGCGCCGCGCTCAACGGTCTCATGCTAGCTTGGTTTATGGAATGCCGATCGCGAGGCGGTACCCCACAGTCGGTCATTCGGCGGCGCCGAGAAGTAGCCCACATATTGCCGCTCATTCACCTAACCGGCAGCAAGCGTTCCGTCGGCACCGGGTCTGCTCCCATCTCGGACGATGGAGGCTCGTCCGGCTCAGCGCCTCTGCACGCCTTTTTGTCGAGGTGGTGTCCGGATTTGGAGGTGGACAGCGTGCTTCCTGATTGAGCGCGAGCTTGGATCGACTTGGCTACATTCGATAAGGACGAACACAATGCGGCTTCACATTCTTTTTGCCACCGTCGCGGCTGTTGTCGCGGCGAGTTCCGCTTCTGCGAACCTCCTTGGCGACCCCGGGTTCGAGGCGACGCCACTATCGGGACAGCAGCTCGCAACCTATTACGCTGGCCAGACCTTCGGCGGTGCGTGGACCGTCGCCGGCGGCGAGGTAACCGTCGTGCCGACGACCTATACCGAAGGCTCAGGGCCGCCGATCGTCTTCAACGCACATAGCGGCAATAATTGGCTCGACCTGACCGGGCTCGGCAATGCCGGTCCGGCCGATGGCATCCACCAGGACGTCGCAACAGTCGCCGGGCGACGCTATGACCTGAGCTTTTATGTCGGCAATGCCGATACGGACGGCAACGAGGCGGCATTCTACGCCGATCCGTCGACCGTGAACCTTTCGATCAACGGCGGTGCTTACACACCGTTCACCAACGCCGATATCACCGAGAACAGCGAAAACTGGAGGTTTTTCACCACCAGCTTCATTGCGAGCGGGCCTTCGACGCGGATCGCGTTTTTCAATGGTACACCATCGACCGACAACGCCGGCGGCATCGATGACATATCTCTGACTGGTGGTGTTCCTGAGCCGGCAAGCTGGCTGCTGCTGGTCGCCGGGTTCGGTGCAGTCGGTTTGATCGGCAGGCGACAACATCGGACGGTCGCCGCCTAACCCGTCACCGCTAAGGCGACCGACAGGGCATGATCGCGACCCGTCCGGCAACATGAGGCGAGCCCCGTAGGGGCTCGACGCTCATCAGTACAGAGCCGGGAATCACTCGTATTGTGCACCCCAAAAGTGGTCGTTGACGAACCGGTATGCCCTTCCTGAGAGCGGACGTACGTTCACCTGTTGACCGCTTAGCA
>NZ_CAHJWW010000196.1 GCF_903643035.1 Sphingomonas bacterium
CGGGCGTCCGCCATCAGCCGGTCGACCGAGCCGCCGTTCGCCGACAGCACCGCCGCCACGCGCCACCGCGCGTCGTGATAGGCGAGCGCCGGCGAGCCGGGGTTCGTGTGGCGAACCGTTTCCGCATCTGCGTCGGACAGGCTGCTCTCGCGCGCGACGAAATCGGGATAGCCCTCGCGCACCCACAACGGCATCGTCCGCTCGGCGACCAGGCCATAGCGAGCACGGATCAGGCCGTGGGTGCGCTCGTGCGCGATCACGCCCGACAGGCTGCGCGTCCCGCCGATGGACGCACCGTTGCTCACCCGGTCGGCCGCCACGTCGCTGCGGTTGACGATCACCGCCTCCAACAGCGGTCGTGTCAGCCCGAACGCGCCGTCGGCACCCAGCGCCAGCCAGTGCCATCGCCAACCGCCATCGGTAAGGAAGATCCGCCGACCAGTCTTCGGGCCATCGATCTGGCTGGCACGGACCAGCGCGTCGGCCCGCGCAAGCACCTTGTCGATCGCAAGCGGGATGGGCGCCTCCGACCACAGGCGGACGCCGCCGACGTTGCGGTGGAACGGAAAGGCAAGCGCCTCGGGTACCAGAACGGGGCCGGCGAGCATGGTGACCGCGATGGTCGCCAGGAGCTTCGTGTGTCTCGCCATTCCATGCCTCCCCCGATAGAGGCAGGAGCCTAACGGCGTCACCCAGCTAGTCCAGTCATCTACTCGTCACCCCAGCGAAAGCTGGGGTCTCTTCGCCATCGGGTTCCGATGTGGATCGAAGAGATGCCAGCGTACGCTGGCATGACGAGAGATGTGCCATGCGGTGGCATTGCCATGAGCCGATCGGGAACCGTCATGGGCAAAGTCCATGACGTCGAGCGCGGCTCGCAGCCGCGTCAGACGTGGATCGCCTTGCCCTGCACCGCCATCGCCGCCTCCTTCATCGCCTCCGCGTGCGTCGGGTGCGCGTGGCAGGTATAGGCGATGTCCTCGCTCGTCGCGCCGAACTCCATGGCCATCGCCGCCTCCGCGATCAGCGTGCCCGCCAGGCTGGAGACGACCCAGACGCCCAGCACGCGGTCCGACTTGGCGTCCGCGATCACCTTCACGAAACCATCGGTGTCGCGGTTTGTCTTGGCGCGGCTGTTGGCGGCGAACGGGAACCTGCCGACCTTGATCGCGCCGCCCTTGGTGTCGGCATCGGCCGCGGCCGCCTCCTCGGTGAGACCGACGCCGGCGATCTCGGGCATGGTGTACACCACCGACGGTATCACCGCCTCGTTGACAATGCCGGTACGACCGGCGATGTTCTCGGCCACCGCGACGCCTTCGTCCTCCGCCTTGTGCGCGAGCATCAGGCCGGGGATCGCGTCGCCGATCGCCCATACGCCGTCGACGGCCGTGCGGAACGAATGGTCGGTCGCGATCTGCCCGCGCGCGTTCAGCTCCAGCCCGATCGCCGCGAGGTTCAGCCCGTCGACATTCGCACGCCGCCCGATCGCCACCAGCACCGCATCCGCCGACAACTCGTCGGCCGCGCCGCCGGCCGCGGGCTCGACGGTCACGGTCGCCTGCCCGTCCGCCACGGTCACGCCGGTCACCTTGGTGGAAGTGCGCAGGTCCATCCCCTGCTTCCTGAACAGCTTGGCGCTTTCCCTGCGCACCTCGCCGTCGAAGCCGGGCAGGATCTGATCGACATATTCGACCACCGTCACCCTCGCGCCCAGCCGCCGCCAGACCGAGCCCAGCTCCAGTCCGATCACGCCGCCGCCGATCACGATCAGGTGTTCGGGCACCTTGGGTAACGCCAGCGCGCCGGTCGAGTCGACCACCACCTGCTGGTCGACATCCACGCCGGGCAGCGGCGTGACCGACGAGCCGGTGGCGATGACGATGTTGGCGGCGGTGACGGTCTCGGCGCCGATCTCGACCGTATGTGCGTCCCTGAAGCCGGCCTGGCCCTTCAGCCATGTCACCTTGTTCTTCCTGAACAGGAACTCGACGCCGCCGGTCAGCTCCTTGACGGCCTTGGCCTTCTCGGCATGCATCTGGTCGAGGTTGAGCGTGACGCCGGCGAAATCGATGCCGAACTTCGCCAGATGCCCGCCCTTGGCCTCCTCGTAGATCTCGGAGGCGTGAAGCAGCGCCTTGGACGGGATGCACCCGACGTTGAGGCATGTGCCGCCCAGCGTCTCCCGGCTCTCCGCACAGGCGGTGCGCAGCCCCAGCTGCGCCGCGCGGATCCCCGCGACGTAGCCGCCAGGTCCCGCGCCGATCACGAGGACGTCGTAGTCGTAGTCAGCCATGCGAGTTGTCCTTCAGGCGATCGCGAGCAAAGAGTGTAGGCCCGTCCAGAAATGCTGGAACGAGCAAGATGTATTGCGGCCGGGGTCGATCAAGGCCCCCATCGAACGAGCCGTATCGATCTTCGGCAACCGCGTCAGCCCGCGCAGATGCCCCGCCCGCTGGAGTTCCCGCAACAGCGCCTCATGCGTGCCGCCCCGGATGGCGTCGGGATCGCGGAAGCCGGCCTTTGCAATCACGCGCCCAGCGCCTGACCACTCCTTGTCAAGCGCGGTCGCGTCGCCGAAGAACCACGCTTCGAGTTCTTCGACTACGATGCGATTGACGACGTCCAAAGCCCCTGTTTCTGTCGCTGCTCGCGTTCGAAGGCCAGCGGCGACGCAGGCATCGTTCAGCCGTTGCTTCAGCGACATGCAATCATCATCATCGCGGTCAACCAGAACGAGCGACAAAGGTCGATGATCGATCGGTATACGAGCGTAGCCCATCATTCGGGCCGGCAATCGAGAAAGGAGCTGCTGCTTCGACCCGTAATCAATTGATCGAAACAATATTCGAGGATCGATATGACGTGGGAGAAGCGTCTTGAGGAACGACTCCATCGACGGTTCTTCGACGTGGATATGTATTTCGCGCGGCATGGTTTAGGGATTGCCCGCCTCGAAGAACCCTTCCAACCACAACTGTCCCAGACTGGCGCCAGCCGCAATCTGTTCAGGAACCCCGGCCATCTGGGACGCACGAACCGCTTCGGTATAACCCCGGGCATTACGACGCAGTGCCCAGACCTGCGCCGGTTCGAGGGCGTCGATAAAGAAGGGCGAATGAGTGGTGACCACCATTTGCATTCGCCTGGTCGCCACGTCACATTCCTCCGCCAACTCACGCAATAGCTTGGGATGGAGGAAGTTCTCCGGTTCTTCGATCCCAAGAAAGGGCGGTGGTGCGGGATCGTTGAGCTGGATGAGGTAAGCCAGCATCTTCAACGTACCGTCGGACACGTACCGAGCCTGTACGCCATCCTTGAAAGGAGCGTCCTTGACGGTCAGTAGGAGATGGCCGGTGGGGAGGGACAGCGGCTGCACCGTCTCCAGCTTCGGGATGCGGCGGCGCAATGCCATGAAGACGCGATCGAGCAGCGTCGGATGTCGTTCGGCAAGGAACTGGATCACATTGGCGAGATTGTTGCCGGTCCGCGACAAATGCTCCTGAGGTCCCGCCTCCGGCACCACGCGCGTGTCGCTGGTCGACAGATAGGACAGATGCCAACCGACGATGAAATCACGCAGCGATTTGACGCGCGGATTATTCGCGAGTTGTCCCAACGTGCTCACGGCGAGCACATCCGACGCCGCGAGAGGCAGTTCGAGCCGAGTGTCGGCCTGCTCCGGCGCGTTACCGGAAATCACGGAGCCGCGGCCATATTGATAGTCTAGGAAACGGAACGGCGCACCGAAGCTTCCGCGCTTCCAATGCATCCACTCCGACGCCACTACCGGACGACCGTCAAGCTCGTCGATCTCCAAGTGGTAGCGTACGAGACCCGGACGCTTTCCTTCGATGAGCCCACCTTCGCGATAGGCCACCTCGAAGGTAATCGGGCCTGACTGATCGCGGCTGCGTAGGTCGGAAAACTTGCCTCGCTTATCAACTGCACGCCGCAGCCCTTCGGAAAAGCAATCCGACAGGAAAGCGAACACGTCGAAAAAGGTCGATTTGCCACTGCCGTTCGCGCCTAGAAGCGCCGTCAGCGGCGTCATCGACCTGAACTCCACCTGCTGCAAGGCACGGAAATTGCCGATCGTGACCTGCTCGATTCGAGCCGGGGATATCGGTAGCGGCCTTGGCAAGTCTTGCGCCATTAAAGATCGATCAGTATCCGTGTCGGGTCCTCGATAGCATTCTTCAGCGCGACGAGGAACGTCACCGCCTCGCGCCCGTCGATGATGCGGTGGTCATAGCTGAGCGCCAGGTACATCATCGGTCGCGCGACGATCTGGCCTTTCACCACCACCGGCCGCTCCTCGATCCGGTGGAGGCCCAGCACCGCCGACTGCGGCGGGTTGATGATCGGGGTCGACATCAGGCTGCCGAACACGCCGCCGTTGGAGATGGTAAAGGTGCCGCCGCGCATCTCCTCCATCTTCAGCGTCCCGTCCTTGGCGCGACGGCCGAAGTCTCCGATCGTCTTCTCGATGCCCGCGACGGACAGCTTGTCGGCGTCGCGGATCACCGGCACGACCAGCCCGTTGGGGGCGGACACGGCGACCGAGACGTCGGCGTAATCGCGGTACACGATCTCGTCGCCCTCGATCGAGGCGTTGACGCTGGGCACGTCGCGCAACGCCATGCACGCGGCCTTCACGAAGAAGCCCATGAAGCCCAGCCGCACGCCGTGCTTCTTCTCGAACAGGTCCTTGTACGTCGCGCGCGCCTGCATGACCGCGCCCATGTCCACGTCGTTGAACGTGGTGAGCATGGCGGCGGTGTTCTGCGCCTCCTTCAGCCGCTTGGCGATCGTCTGGCGCAGGCGCGTCATGCGGACGCGCTCCTCGTTGCGCGCGCCCCCGGCGGGTGCAAGCGTCGGGGCGGGAGCGGGCGTCGGGACGGGCGTCGGGACGGGCGCGGACGGCTTCGCGCTGGCGGCGGCGGCGACATCCTCCTTCGTCAGCCGACCGTCGCGGCCTGTGCCCTTGACAGTCGCGGGATCGACGCCGTGTTCCAGCACCGCGCGACGCACCGACGGCGACAGCGCGGCGGCGGTGGCCGAAACGTCGGCGGCGGCTTCCTCGGACCGCGCGCGCTGCTGCCCGCCGGAAGCCTCACCGGAGCTGGAGCCGGCGCCCTC
>NZ_CAHJWW010000197.1 GCF_903643035.1 Sphingomonas bacterium
CCCAGCAGGTGGCCGGTCAGCGGCGCGTCCGCGGCCTCGCGCGCGAACATGACGTTGCGCAGCGCCGTCAGGTGCGGGAACACCGAATACCGCTGGAAGACGACGCCGCGGTCCGGCCCGCATTCGGCGGGCGACGGCCTGCCGTCGAGCAGGATGCGCCCGCGGCTCGGCGCCTCCTGGCCCAGCGCCAGGCGCAGGAAGCTGCTCTTGCCCGCGCCCGACGGGCCGACGATCGAGACGAAGCTGCGCTCGGCGACCGCGAGGGTCACGCGCTCGAGCACGACCTTGTCGCCATATTCCAGCCACACGTCGTCAAAGGCGAGGAGAGCGGTCATCGGCCGACCTGATGCGCCCAGGCGAAGCCGCGGCGGCTGATCTGCGCCAGCGCGACGTCCATCCCGATCGCGAGAAGCGCGATCCACGCGACATAGGGGATGATGATGTCCATCGACAGGTAGCGCCGCACCAGGAAGATCCGGTAGCCGAGCCCGGTGTCCGCCGCGATCGCCTCCGCCGAGATGAGATAGACCCAGGCGGGTCCCAGCGACAGGCGGAGACCCGCGATCAGGCGCGGCAACGCCTGTGGCAGCGCGACGCGGATCGCGAGCTGCCAGCTGTTCGCGCCGAGCGTCTGCGCCTTGACCAGCTGTTCGGGCGGCAGGGCGGCGATGTGGTCGGTGAGGTCGCGGATCAGGAACGGCGCGACCCCGACGACGATCAGCGCGACCTTCGCCGTCTCGCCGAGCCCGAAGACGATGAACAGGATCGGCAGGAGCGCGATCGGGGGAACGACCGCGACCGTCGTGACCAGCGGGCCGAACATGGCGCGCGCGGCGGGCAGGACGCCGAGCACCATCCCGACCAGCAGCGCCGACAGCGCGCAGATGCCAAGGCCGAGGCCGAGCCGTTCCAGGCTCGCCGCCGTGTCCGCCCAGAAGGCGATCTGGCCGCTCAGCGGGTCGACGCGGACGACGAGGTCGCTCATCGCCCGGACCATCGCTGCGGGCGTCGGCAGGATCTTATCGGCGCCGTTGCCCGCATGGCGGATCGCGGAGGCGGACAGATAGGCGACCAGCGCCGCCAGCAGCGGCAGCGTGCCCAGCAGGACCGCACCGCGACGCCTCGGCCTGACGTTCACCCACCGCATCGCGTCGGCTCCCCTAAAGCTTGCCCGCCGCGGCCTGTTCCATGAAGCTCGGGTCGAAGCGCAGCTTCACGTTGGCCGGGTCGCCGAGCGTCCCGCCGCCCGGCAGCGCGATGCCGACCGCATCGGCCGACTTCGCGCCAGCCCCGAAAAGGCCCTTGGAGAAGCTGAAATCCCGCACCTTCGTCATCGTGCCGGCGAGCGCGGGAGCCGTGACGGCGGCCACGGCGGCCTTGGGCGTCGCGTAGAGATGGGTGGTCGCGAGCTGCGCATCGAACGCCTGCGGGGTCGATCCGGCCATCTTCGCCATCGCCGCCCGCGCCGCGGCGCCGGCGGCGTCCTTGCGCTGCATCAACCCGATCGTCTCGTACCAGATGCCCGCCAGCGCCTTGCCGAGGTTGGGATTGGCCTTGAGCGTTGCGGTATCGACCGCGAGCAGGTCCAGGATCTCCGCGGGCAGCTGGTGCGAATCGAAGACCGGCTTCGCGCCGGGGGTCCTGCGCAGTTCGTTGAGCTGCGGGTTCCAGGTGACGGCGGCGGTCGCGGCCGGGTTGGCGAAGGCGCCGACGATGTCGGCATCCGAGGTGTTGACCGTCTTCACGTCGGAAAGCTTCAGCCCGACCGTGGAAAGCCCGCGCGCGAGCAGATAGTGGGACACCGACAGCTCGACCAGATACACCGTGCGGCCCTTGATGTCGGCCAGGGTCGAGGCGTTCTTGAGCACGATGCCGTCGTTGCCGTCGGAATAGTCGCCCAGGATGATCGCGCTCGTGTCCTTGCCGCCCGCCGCGGGGATGGTCAGCGCGTCCATGTTGGTGACGGTGACGCCGTCGAGCTTGCCCGCGTTGAACTGGTTGACCGACTCGACATAGTCGTTGACTTGGACGAAGTTGAGCCGGATGCCGTACCTGTCCGCCCATTTCTTCACGATCCTGGCCTTCTGCGCATAGGGCCAGGGCATCCATCCGGCATAGATCGACCAGCCGATCGAGAAATCCTTGCGAGCCGCCGCGACCTTTGGACTGCCGCCGCACGAGCAGGTCAGCAACAGCGCGGTCGCCGCAATCGCCACGCGGACCCTGGACATCCGACTAGCCATCTTCTTTTCCCTGTTGATCGTGGCCGGACCGTTTTCCCCCGGACCGGTTCGAGGAGCGGGCTCATTGTGCCGTCGATATTACGTTTGTGCAATCCGGTAATAAACCTTATGGTCAATTCATGAGACGTGTCACCTCGTCTGCCGATGCTGCAATGCGTCGTTCGCGCACTATCCCGGAAAGCGTTTCGGTGCCGGGTCGCGCGCGCGCGCGTCCAGGCCCGCCGCTGCGCGGTCCCTGGCGCTGAAGGCGGACCGCGCGATGTCGCTCCCGCTCGCGGTTCCCTCCCTTGCTCCGTTTCCGGCCCCGCTTCCCGCATCGCTGATCTTCCTGGCCGGCGTCGCCGTCCCGTTCGTCCTGCTGCACAAGGCCCGGCGCGGCGCCGAAGGCGAGTGCCGGCGGCAGACGCGGATGCTGGAGGACGAGATAGTCGCGCATCGCCGGACCCATGACGAGCTCGGGCGGGCCAAGGAGGCCGCGGAGGCCGCGAACGCCGCCAAGACCCGCTATCTCGTCGCGGTCAGCCACGAGATCCGCTCGCCGCTCAACGCCATCTACGGCTATGCCCAGCTGCTGGAGCGCGAGGATGCGATCCCGCCGGCCGAGGCGGGCGGCGTGATCCGACGGTCGTCCGAGCATCTGACCAACCTCGTCGAGGGCCTGCTCGACATCTCGCGGATCGAGAGCGGCGTGCTCCAGTTCAGGCGCGACACCGTTCGCCTGCCTGCGCTGCTCGACCACATCGTCGACATGTTCCGGATGCAGGCGGCGGCGAAGAACCTGACGCTCGACTATACGGTCGACGGGATGCTCCCTCCGTTCGTGCGGACCGACGAGAAGCGGCTGCGACAGATCCTCATCAACCTGTTGTCCAACGCGATCAAATACACGCAGGCGGGCGGCGCGGCGCTGACGGTGCGGTATCGCAGCCAGACCGCGCAGATCGACGTGACCGATACCGGCATCGGCATCGCGCCCGAGGACATGGAGAGGATCTTCGAGCCATTCGAGCGGGGCACCTCGCCCGACGCCGCGATGCAGCCGGGCATCGGCCTCGGCCTCGCGATCACGCGCGTCCTCGCCGGGATCCTTGGGGGAGAGGTCACGGCGACGAGCGAGGTCGGCCGGGGCAGCAGCTTCCGGCTCCGCATGCTGCTGCCCGAGCCGATGGACGCTCCGGCGAGCGCGCCGACGCACGACCGGCTGGTCGGCTACCGGGGCGAGCGCAGGACGATCCTGGTCATCGACGACAATGCGGCCCAGCTCGTCGTCGTCCAGCATCTGCTTCGCCCGCTGGACTTCCACGTCTTCGCCGCGACGGGCGGGGCGGACGGGCTGGCGCTGGCGAGGCGGTGCACGCCCGACCTGGTCCTGCTCGACGTGCAGCTGCCGGGCTGCAGCGGGTGGGAGATCGCCGCGCGGCTGCGCGCGATGCTGGGCAGGGCGCCGCGCATCGTCATGGTGTCCGCCAACGCGCACGAATATCGCGCGGGCGGCGACGGCGAGAGCGATCACGACGCCTTTGTGTCGAAACCCGTCGACCTCGACGCGCTGCTCGACACGATCGGCCGCCAGCTCGGGATCGACTGGATCGCGGCAGCCGACGAGAGCGTGGGCGGCAGCGGCGATGGCGCTAGCGGCGGCGGCGGCGGCGGCGGCGCGACGCTTCCGGACGCGGCCGCGCCCTATCTCGAAACCATGCGGCGCCACGTCAAGGTCGGGCACGTCCGGGCGATCGCGACGGTTCTGGACGATCTGGAGGCAGGCGTGCCCGGCAGTGGCGGGGCGGTCGCGGAGATGCGGCGCATGCTGGAGAACTTCGACCTGCGCGCGCTCGCCCGAAGGATCGACGATGTCGCCTAGCCCGCCGACAGGCGGAACGCGCGCGACGATCCTCGTCGTCGACGACACGCCCGACTCGCTGCGTTTCCTGACCGCGACGCTCGAACATGCCGGGATGACCGTGCTGATCGCGGTCGACGGACTGGCCGCGTTCGACCTCCTCGACCATATCACGCCCGACCTCGTGCTGATGGACGCGGTGATGCCCGGGCTCGACGGCTTCAGGACGACGCGCCGGATCAAGGCGGACGGCCGGTTCCGCCACCTGCCGGTGATCTTCATGACCGGGCTGACCGAGAGCGAGCATGTCGTGCAGGCGCTGGAGGCGGGCGGGGTCGATTACGTCCACAAGCCGATCGTGGTCGACGAGTTGCTGGCGCGCGTGTCGGTGCATCTCGCCAACGCCCGCGTCGCGCAGGGCAGCCAGCTCGCGCTCGACACCGCCGGCCGGCCGTCGTTCGCCGTCGACGAGGACGGCGGCATCGGGTGGCTGACGCCGCTGGCCGCGGACATGATCGAGCGCACGCTGCCCGGTTGGAAGCCGCGCGACGTCCGCCTGCCCGAACCGCTCGCCGCGATCGTCGCGCGGCTTCAGGGTCCCGATGTGCCGCCGGGCGCGCAGGCGTCGCTGGAGATCGGCGATCGCGCGGTCGAATGCACGTTCCTGCGCCGGACGAGCGCCGGCCAGTGGCTGTTCAGGCTCGCCGAACGGCGCGAAGGCGACGCCGAGCGGCTGCTGGCCGAACGCCACGGCCTGACCTCCCGCGAGGCGGAGGTGCTGGTATGGATCAGCCGCGGCAAGCAGAACCGCGAGATCAGCGAGATCCTGCGGATCAGCCCGCGGACCGTGAACAAGCATCTGGAACAGATCTTCGAGAAGATGGGCGTCGAGAACCGCGCATCCGCCACCGCCATCGCGGTCGGCACCCTGTCGCAGTGACCGGTTGCAGTGACCGGTCGCAGTGATCGCGGCGGCGCCCCGGGCCGGACCCCCGGCATGAGGCCGCCGCTTGGCCCGGTGGGCCGCGCCGCGCTGGACC
>NZ_CAHJWW010000198.1 GCF_903643035.1 Sphingomonas bacterium
CGGCGACCTGTCGGTGATCGGCGGGGCGGAGGTGTTCGCGCTGTTCCTCGACCGCGCCGACCGCGTGGAGCTGACCGAGGTCCATGCGGAGCCTGCGGGCGATACGCTGGTGCCCGCCTTCACCGGCTGGCGCGAGACGGCGCGGCAGGATCATCCGGCGGAAGGCGGGCGTCCCGCCTACAGCTTCGTGACGCTGGACCGCTGAGCGCCGCAGCCCGGGCTTTGCGGCCGGGCTTTGCGGTCCCCGCCGCCCGCCCTATAGGCCCGCGCATGCAGCGGCTGGACGGGGGCTCGGCGGTTCCGCCGTCTTGGGGGGGCGGTATCGTCGCGCTCGGCAATTTCGACGGCTTCCACCTTGGACATCAGGCGGTGGTGGCGCGGGCGGTCGCGGCCGCGCGCGACCGGGGCCTGCCCGCGCTGGTCGCGACGTTCGACCCGCATCCGCGCGCCTTCTTCCGGCCCGACACGCCGCCGTTCCGCCTCTCGACGATCGAACAGCGGTTGCGCCTGTTCGAGGCGGCGGGGGCGGACGCGGCGGTGGTGTTCCGCTTCGACGCCGCGCTCGCCGCGCTGACGGCGGAGGACTTCGTCGCGGAGCGGCTGACGGGGCTGTTGCGGGTCGCCGGCGTCGTGACGGGAGAGGACTTCGCCTTCGGCCGCGCGAAGGGCGGGAACGTCGGGATGCTCGCGGACCTCGGCCGGACCGGCGGCTTCGTGGCCGAGGCGGTCGCGCCGGTGGGCCTCGATGGGATCGCCGTGTCGTCCAGCCGCATCCGCGACGCGCTGCGCGACGGGCGGCCGGGCGATGCGGCCAGACTGCTGACGCGGCCGTTCGCGGTGGCGGGGAAGGTGGCGCACGGCGACAAGGTCGGCCGCACGATCGGCTATCCGACCGCCAACGTCGCGATGGGCGACTATCTGCGCCCCGCCTATGGCATCTATGCCGTGCGCGGGCGCCTGCCCGACGGCACGGTGCTCGACGGCGCGGCGAACCTCGGCATCCGGCCGCAGTTCACGCCGCCCAAGGAGTTGCTGGAGCCGCATTTCTTCGACTTCGCGGGCGATCTATACGGGCAGGAGATCGCGGTGGAGCTGATCGAGTATCTGCGCCCGGAGGCGACGTTCGACGGCCTGCCCGCCCTGATGGCGCAGATGGAAGCCGACTGCGCGCGCGCGCGGGCGATATTGACGAGCTTGTGACCGTCGCCCCGGACGTGTTCCGGGTCCCGGCGTGGGTCGCTTGCTCCCGCGTGACGGTGGGTATGGCGGTGGATGCCGCACGTCCGGCCTGACGATCGGGCTACGGGGTGACGGGTGGACGCATAACGGTTAAGGCCCGCCCACTCATGGCCGACGCTCCCGATACCGCCCCATCCACGGCACGCGATTACCGCGACACCGTGTTCCTGCCCAAGACCGACTTCCCGATGAAGGCGGGCCTCGCTGCCAGGGAGCCGGCGATCGCGGCGCACTGGGCGCGGATCGGGCTGTACGACCGGCTGCGCGCGGCGCGCGCCGGGCGCGAGCGGTTCATCCTCCACGACGGGCCGCCCTACGCCAATGGCGACATCCACATGGGCCATGCGATGAACAAGGTCCTGAAGGACATCGTCGTGCGCTCGCAGTCGCTCCTGGGCCGCGACGCGCCCTATGTGCCGGGCTGGGACTGCCACGGCCTGCCGATCGAGTGGAAGGTCGAGGAACAGTATCGCGCGAGGAAGCTGGACAAGGACCAGGTCCCCGTGGACCAGTTCCGCGCCGAGTGCCGCGCCTATGCCGCCCGATGGGTGGACCTGCAGCGGCCCGAGTTCGAGCGGCTGGGCGTGATGGGCGACTGGGCCGACCCGTATTTGACGATGAACCACGACGCGGAGGCGGCGATCGTGGGCGAGTTCCTGCGCTTCGCCGAGTCCGGCCAGCTGTACCGCGGTGCGAGGCCGGTGATGTGGTCGCCCGTGGAACGCACCGCGCTCGCCGAGGCGGAGGTGGAGTATGAGGACATCGTGTCGACGCAGGTCGACGTGGCGTTCGAGATACTGACGGCCCCCAACGCGCCCGAGCTGGTCGGCGCGCACGCGGTGATCTGGACGACGACGCCGTGGACGATCCCGGTGAACCAGGCTTTGGCGTATGGGGAGGACGTCGAGTACGCAGCAGTGCGCGCATCGGATGGGCGCGTCCTGCTGCTTGCCGTGGAGTTGCTCACCTCAAGTTTAGAACGTGCAGATCTCGGCGGCGAAAGTGACGTGCCCGGTGCAGGCCTGATAGTCTGGGCAGGGAAAGGCTCCGACTTTGCCGGCGCGACCGTCCGCCACCCGATGCATCACCTCGGCGGCTTTTTCGCGCGTCCCCGCCCGATGCTGCCGGGCGCGTTCGTCACCACCGACGCGGGCACGGGCCTCGTCCACATGGCCCCCGATCATGGCGAGGACGATTTCGAGCTGTGCAAGACGCACGGGATCGACCCCGTGTTCGCGGTCGACGGCGCGGGGATGTACCGAGCGGACTGGGCGTGGCTGGGCGGGCAGGGAAGCGTCATCAACAGGAAGTTCGTCGCCGCCGACGGGCCGATCTGCGCCGACCTGCGCGCGGCCGGCGCGCTGCTCGCCGCGTCGGACGACTACGCGCACAGCTACCCGCATTCGTGGCGGAGCAAGGCCAGGCTGATCTTCCGCGCGACGCCGCAGTGGTTCATCGGGATGGACCAGGCACTCGGAGAGCCCTCTTCCCTTCAGGGGCGTTCCGGGTCGGTTGTGCCCCCGGCACATCCTCGACAGCCTGGGGGGCTGTCGACCCGGAACGGGTTGGGAGAGGGGCAGGATAGCGCCCACGAGTCACTTTCCCTCTCCCCGGCCCTCTCCTCTGAAGGAGAGAGGGAGAGTGAGCCTACGCTCCGCTCCCTCGCCCTCTCCGCCATCGCCGACACCCGCTGGGTCCCCGCGCGCGCGCAGAACCGCATCCGCGCGATGGTGGAGGGGCGGCCCGACTGGGTGATCTCGCGCCAGCGCGCCTGGGGGGTGCCGATCGCGCTCTACGTCAACCGCGCGACGGGCGAGTACCTCGTCGACCCTGCCGTCAACGCCCGCATCGTCGCCGCCTTCCAGGCTGGCGGAGCGGACGCGTGGTTTGTCGCGGACCACCAGGCGCTGCTCGGGGCCGGGCACGATCTGGCGGACTATGAGATCGTCACCGACATCCTCGACGTGTGGTTCGATTCGGGCTGCACCCACGTCTTCACGCTGGAGGCGCGTTACGGCGCAGGGACGCGCGCGGACCTGTATCTGGAGGGGTCGGACCAGCATCGCGGCTGGTTCCAGTCGTCCTTGCTCGAATCATGCGGCACGCGGGGCCGCGCGCCTTACGCGGCGGTACTGACCCACGGCTTCGCGCTCGACGGTCAGGGGCGCAAGATGAGCAAGTCGCTCGGCAACGTCGTCGATCCCTTGAAGGTGATCGGGGAGTCGGGCGCGGACATCCTGCGTATCTGGGTCGCGTCCACCGACTATTTCGACGACGTGAAGATCGGCAAGGAGGTGCTGGCCGGCGCGTCCGACACCTACCGCAAGCTGCGCAACACCTACCGCTACCTGCTCGGCGCGCTCGACGGGTTCACCGACGCGGAGCGGGTCGCGCCCGCCGCGATGCCCGAGCTGGAGCGGTACGTGCTGCACCGGCTGGCGGCGCTGGACGCGGAGCTGCGCGCGGCGGCGACCGCGTACGAGTTCAACCGCTACCTGCGCGCGCTCGCGGACTTCGCGGCTGACGACCTGTCCGCGTTCTTCTTCGACGTGCGCAAGGACTCGCTCTATTGCGACGCGGCCGCCGATCCGAAGCGGCGCGCGTACCGGACGGTGCTCGACCTGCTGTTTCACGCGCTGGTCCGCTACGCCGCGCCGGTGATCCCCTTCACCGCCGAGGAGGTGTGGCAGGCGCGCCCCGGTGATGGATCGGGCGCCGGACCGGGCGATGGATCGGGCGCCGGATCGGGCGATGGCGGGTCGGTGCATCTGTTGGAATGGCCCGAGCTGCCCGTGCTGGCCGATGCGGACGGCGTGGTCGACCGCTGGGACGCGGTGCGGCGCCAGCGCGCGCAGGTGACGGAGGCGATCGAGCCGCTGCGCCGCGCCAAGACGATCCGGTCGAGCCTGGAGGCGGAGGTGAGCGTGCCCGCCATGCTGCTGCCGGAGGGCGATGCGGCGGAGGCATTCATCGTGGCGCGGGTCGTGGCCGGGGACGAGGTGGCGGTGACGCGCACCGCCTACCACAAATGCGGCCGCTGCTGGCGGCACCTGCCCGACGTGGCGGCGGACGGGGCGCTGTGCGGGCGGTGCGAGGCGGTCGTCCCGGCGGTGGCCGCGTGAGCCGGGTGCCGCGCCTCGGCCTGCTGCTGCTCGTGCTGGTGCTCGGCGCGGACCAGCTCGTGAAATGGTACGTGACCGGGCCGCTCGACATCTCGATGCCCGGCGATGCGCGGACGCTGCTGGCGATCTTCGACCTGCGGTTCAGCCCGAACGTCGGCGTGTCGCTGGGGCTGCTGCGCGCCGACTCGGCGACGACGCGCTGGGCGCTGGTGGCGCTGACGGGTACGATCGGGCTCGGCGTGCTGGTGTGGATGTGGCGCGAGCGGGGCCGGGTCGACCAGGCGGCGCTGGGCTGCGTCGCGGGTGGCGCGCTCGGCAACATCCTGGATCGCGTGCGGCTGGGCTATGTCACCGACTATGCCGATCTGCACTTCGGGAGCTGGGAGCCGTTTCTGGTCTTCAATCTGGCCGACGCGGCGATTACGTTGGGCGTACTGGTGCTGCTGGTGCGCGCGCTGCTGATCCGCGATGGGCGAAACGGGCGCGACAGGCGCGACACGACGGAGAAGGCGAATGGGTAAGTCGGCATTGGTGGCGGGACTCGCCGCTGCGGTACTGGTCGGCGGGTGCGCGCATCGGCGGTTCGATGCGCGGTCCGGGCCGGACGAGCTGGCGGTCGCGCGCCAGGCGCCGCTGGTGATCCCGCCCGACTACGCGCTCGCACCGCCGCAGCCCGGCGCTGCGG
>NZ_CAHJWW010000199.1 GCF_903643035.1 Sphingomonas bacterium
ACGGCGCGGCGTTCGACGCCGGCTATGCGCCCGACGCCGTCATGGGGGAGGGCGACGCGGTGGCGGGCGACGGATGGACGCTGACGGCGATCGCCACGCCCGGCCATTCCAGCCAGCACCTCGCCTTCGCGCTGCCGCAGGCGCAGGACGGGGCGGGCGCGCTCTTCCCCGGCGACCATGTCATGGGCTGGTCGACCAGCGTCGTCTCGCCGCCCGACGGCGACATGGGCGAATATGTCGCCAGCCTGGAAAAGCTGCAGGGGCGCGGCGAGCGCGTCTGGTATCCCGGACATGGCGAGGCGATCGAGCAGCCGCAGCGGCTGTTGCGCGGGATGATCGTCCACCGTCGCCAGCGCGAGGGACAGATAGTGCGCCTTCTCGCCGCCGGGCCCGTGCGGGTCCCGGAGATGACGCGGCGGCTGTACGCCGGTCTCGCCGCGCCGCTGGTGCCCGCCGCCGAGCGGTCGGTGCTCGCGCATCTGATCGACCTCGAACGGCGCGGGCTGGTATCGGCCACGGGGGAGGGCGCATGGCGCGAAACGGGCGCCTAGCGGCCGTCCTGCTGACCGGCATGGCCGCGTTCGGGCTCTACCAGTACCGACAGGCCCGGCAGGCGGAAAAGGCGCAGGCGCAGGCGGAGCTTCAGGCCGGGATCGACGCCTCCCGCGTGCTGAGCGCGGCGTTCGGGCGCGAGGCGTCGCTGCGCGTCGCGACGCTGACCGGGCAGGTGCGGTCGCGCGGCGCATGCCTCACCGGCGGTCTGCTGACGAACACGCAGGCGACGGTCGCACCCTATCGGGTGGCCTATTCGGTCGATCTCGGCCATGTTGACCGGCGGAACTACCGGTGGGACGCGCGGGGCCGAGTCATGTTCGTGGAACTGCCCGGCGTGGTCGCGGAACCGCCGGCGATCGACATGGCCAGGGCACGGACGGCGCAGTCCGGCCTCTTCATCTCGCGTGCCTGCGGCGTGGCGATGCAGGGGCAGGTGGCCGGGCGCCTGGCGGCCGCCGCCGCCGACCGGTCGCTCGCTCCCGCCTATCTCGCCCAGGCGCGCGAGTCGGCGCGCGACGCGGTCGGGCGGATCACGCGGGCACCGCTCGCGGCCGGCGGCCTTGGCACCGTGAGCGTCCGCATCCGCTTCGCGACCGATCCCCGGCCGCAGGACGATCGCCGGTGGGACGTCTCGCGATCGATTGAAGATGTGCTGGCGGACCCTAGGTTACACCCATGACCGCGCTCTACCACAGCTTCACGGGCCTCGACCTTCGCGCCGAGATCGACCGCCTCCGCGCCGAGAAGAACGCCGTGATCCTGGCGCACTACTATCAGAAGCCCGAATTGCAGGACATCGCCGACTTCGTGGGCGACAGCCTGGACCTGTCGCGCAAGGCGCAGGCGACGCAGGCGGACGTGATCGCCTTTTGCGGCGTGCGCTTCATGGCCGAGACCGCGAAGATCCTGTCGCCCGACAAGATCGTGGTGCTGCCCGACATGGACGCCGGCTGCAGCCTGGAGGACAGCTGCCCGCCCGAGCAGTTCGCCGCCTTTCGCGCCGCGCATCCCGATCACATCGCGCTGACGTACATAAACTGCTCGGCCGAGGTGAAGGGGTTGAGCGACGTCATCGTCACCTCGTCGTCCGCCGAGACGATCCTGGCGAAGCTGCCGCGCGACCAGAAGATCATCTTCGGTCCCGACCGCAACCTTGGCGGCTATCTGGTGCGCAAGACCGGGCGCGACATGCTGTTGTGGCCGGGCGTGTGCATCGTGCACGAGGCGTTCTCCGAAACCGAGTTGCTGAAGCTGAAGGCGCGGCATCCGGGCGCTCCGGTCGCGGCGCACCCCGAATGCCCCGCGGTGATCCTCGACCACGCCGATTACGTCGGCTCGACGCGCGGCATCCTGGAGTTCGCGAATGCGATGGCCGGCGACACGCTGATCGTCGCGACGGAGCCGCACATTATCCACCAGATGGCAAAGGCGATGCCCGGCAAGCGTTTCATCGGCGCGCCGGGCGCGGACGGGAACTGCAACTGCAACATCTGCCCGTACATGGCGCTGAACACGATGGAGAAGCTGTACGTCGCGTTGCGCGACCTCGAACCCCGGATCGAGATCGAGGAAGGGCTGCGGCTGCGCGCGAAGAAGAGCCTGGACGCGATGCTGGACATGGCGGGCGGCACGGTGGGGCGGGGCGACCTTGGACCTGCGCGCGTGACGGGGGACTGAGCGATCCCGACGACCTTTCATCTCGCGGGCTTCGACCTCGACCCGTTCGTCGCCGCCACGCTGGCGGAGGACACGGTCGGCCCCGGTGGCGAGGCGGGCGACATCACCGCCGCCGCGGTGATCCCGCATAACGCGCGGTTCCGCGGCACGATGGCGGCGCGCGACGCCGTCACCGTCGCCGGGCTGCCGATCGCGGAGGCGTTCTTCCGCGCGCTCGACCCAGACGTGGCGATCGATAGGCTGGTGGAGGACGGCGAGTCGGTGACGGCGGGCGCCGTGCTGCTGCGGATCGACGGCCGCGCGCGCGCGATGCTCACCGCCGAGCGGTCGGCGCTCAACACCGTCCAGCACCTGTCCGGGATCGCGACCCTCACGCGCACCTATGTCGATGCGATCGCCGGCACGGGCGCGACGCTGCTCGACACGCGCAAGACGCTGCCGGGGCTGCGCGTGCTGGAGAAATACGCGACCCGCATGGGCGGTGCGACCAACCACCGCATGGGGCTGTGGGACGCGGCGATGATAAAGGACAATCACGTCGCGGTCGCAGGCGGGGTGGGCGAGGCGGTGGCGCGCGCGGTGCGGGCCGGGATCGAGCGGATCATCGTCGAGGTCGATCGCCTCGACCAGATCGAGCCCGCGCTGGCGGCGGGCGCGACGTGGCTGCTGCTCGACAACATGGGCGCGGACATGCTGGGCGAGGCGGTGGCGATCGTGGCGGGGCGCGCGGTGACAGAGGCGTCGGGCGGCGTCCGGCTCGACACGATCCGCGCGATCGCGGGGACGGGCGTGACGTACGTCAGCGTCGGCCGGCTGACCCAGTCGGCCCCGGCGGCGGACATCGGGCTGGACCTGGCGATCGGCTGATCCCGGGCGACGCGGGCTTGCCAACCGCTTGCCGGTGGCTAGTCTGCGAGCGTCACAGGGGAGGGACGGGCATGAGACCGATATCGATCGTCAATTTCGAGCGGTGCTATCTAGGCGCGATCGTCGTCGGCCTCGTCAACTCGCTGCTCGTCGTTCCCGCCATGCTGCGGACGCCACAGGTCGCGCAGGCGACGGCGACGCTCGGCACCGGCTTCCTGTACGGCTCGATCGCGATCGGCATCGCGATAACACTGCTGCTCTGGTATTTCGCCGCACGGCGCGCGAGCGTGGTCGCCAAGTGGATCATCGTGGTGTTCTTCGCCTTCGGCGTGCTGGGGCTGGTCCGCAACGCGATGGCGGGCTTTCCGGCCGGCCTGTCGGGCGTGCTCAGTATCGTCGCCCTGGTGCTTCAGGCGGTGGCGGTATACCTGCTGTTCCGTCCGGACGCGAACGCCTGGTTCCGCGGCGGGGCCACCGACCTGCGCGGTACGTTCGAGTGATGCGCGCCGCGTTTCTGACCGTCGTTACGCTTGCGCTACCCGCCGCCGCCGCCGGCGCGCAGACATACAGCTGCGCCGCGCCCGCGATCCTGCCGCGAGTCCACGCCGAACTGCCGGGCGACCGCAACCCGCAGCGGCTGCTGCCGATCGGCGGCTATACGCTCGCGGTGACGTGGACGCCCGAATACTGCCACGGCCATCGCGGCGATCCGGCGGCGGCGTTCGAGTGCGAGCGCGCGAGCTTCGGCTTCGCGCTCCACGGCCTGTGGCCCGACGGCATCGGTCCCGAGTGGCCGCAATATTGCAAGTCCACCGCGCTGCTGCCGCCCGCGACGATCCGGCGCACCATCTGCGCGACGCCATCGGCTCAGCTGCTCCAGCACGAATGGGCCAAGCACGGCACCTGCACGGGCCTGGCGCCCGACGCCTATTTCGCGCGCTCGACCGGGCTGTACCGCAAGCTCGCATGGCCGGACATGGCCTCGCTCGCCCGCTCGCCGGCCACCGCGGGTTCAGTCGCGCAGGCGGTGGCGCGCGCCAATCCCGGCCTCTCCTCCGACATGATCCGCGTCACCGCCAACCGGAACGGCTGGCTGGACGAGCTGTGGCTCTGCCTGGACCGACAGATGGCCTATGCGCGATGCCGGGCGGGCAGCGGCGGCGTTCCTGCCGGCACCGCGATCAGGATAGCCGCGCCGGACCGGCAGTCGGCGGTGGAATACGGGCGCCGGCCGGTCAGCGGTCGATCACGGCCGCGGCGGGATGATGCTTCTCAAGATAGCGCCGGATGATCTTCAGGTTGCGGCTGTTCGACCGGAAGAAGAAGTCCGGTACCGCGCCGACGAAGGGGATCAGGCCCAGCGCCCAGTCGATCCCGACATTAGCCATCATCCGCGCCATCGTCCGCCGCGGCATGCCGAGGTTGCGCGCTTCCCATACCATCCAGCCGCCCAGCACGGCGGCGATGGCGTCGCCCGCGAACGGCAATGCGTCTAGGATCACGTCCAGCCCGATCCGCCGGTTGATGCCGGGCACGACGAACAATCCTTCCATCAGATGCTCCATCGCCTCCACGCGCCGCCGGACCGACAGCGGATCGGTGCCGATCGGGAACCGCTCGGCGAGCGGCGGGGTGTAGCGGGTCGTGCGGTCGGCCATGGTTCGGGAGTCCGTCTGGAAACGCGCGGGAAAGCGCGTGTCGGCGCGTTTGCGACAGGCCCTCAGGTGGGGCCGTCGCGCAGGTGGTTCAACGGATGCCACGCGCGCGCATTGCCCTGCCATTGCCGCAGCCGCAGCGCGACCAGCGACCAGCGCAAGGGTCGGGCGAGCGGGATGAACGGCACGTCGTCCGCCACCGCGCGATCGGCGGCGGCCAGCGTCCGCGCCCGCGCCGCGAGGTCGGGCGCGA
>NZ_CAHJWW010000200.1 GCF_903643035.1 Sphingomonas bacterium
CGCTCCCCGCCCTCGTCGACACGCTCGCCGCCGGGCCGCTGCCGGTCGCGTCGGCGAACGTGGGGACGTTGCGCGACCGGCTGGACGCCAAGGACGCGGGCGCGGTCGCCGAGCTGGCGCCCGCCTACCTCCCGCTGATCGAGGCGGCGGGGCCGTTCGACAGCGCGCTCGCACGGCTGCGCGCGTTCGATGCGCACGGCGCGCTGGCGACGCGGCTGGACGGTCTGGAGGCGATCGCAGGATCGCTGGCGGGGCGTGTGGGCCTGACGCTCGATCCGACCGAACGCCACGGGTTCGAGTATCAGACCTGGCTCGGCTTCTCGCTCTTCGCGGCGGGCGCGGCCCGCGAGATCGGGCGCGGCGGCACCTACACGATCGTCCACGAGGGCGGCGCGGAAGAGGCGGCGACCGGTGTGTCGCTCTATGCCGACCGGCTGCCCGTGACCCCGGAACCGGACGCGCGCCGCCGCCTGTTCATGCCGCTCGGCACGCCGGCCGTGGAAGCGGCGGCGATGCGCGCCGAGGGGTGGGTGACGGTCGCCGCGCTGGAGGCGGGCGACACTCCCGAGGCGCAGCTGTGCACGCATGTCTGGGAGGGGCGGGCGGCGCGGGTCGGATAGGTCATGTCACGGTCGACCTGCGGTCGGCGACAGCAGTCGGCGATGGCGCCGGGCGTCCATCGCGGCTGCCCCGTACCAACCCGCTGGACCGATGCCTTCATCACTCCTAATCGCTTCGCGTCATCGAGAGGAACGAGCGTGGCCAATGTAGCGGTCATCGGCGCCCAATGGGGCGACGAGGGCAAGGGCAAGATCGTCGACTGGCTGGCGGAGCGCGCCGACATGGTCGTGCGGTTCCAGGGCGGGCACAATGCCGGCCATACGCTGGTCGTCGGCGACCAGACGTACAAGCTGTCGCTGCTGCCGTCGGGCGTCGTGCGGGGCACGCCGTCGGTGATCGGCAATGGCGTGGTGCTCGATCCCTGGGCGCTGCGCGACGAGGTCGCGCGGCTGGCGGCGCAGGGCGTGCTTGTCGGACCCGACACGCTGATGCTGTCCGACGCGTGCGCGCTGATCCTGCCGCTGCACCGCGAGCTCGACGGTCTGCGCGAGGATGCGTCGGGAGCGGGCAAGATCGGCACGACGCGGCGCGGCATCGGCCCGGCGTACGAGGACAAGGTCGGGCGGCGCGCGCTGCGGGTCTGCGACCTCGCGCATCTCGACTCGCTCGACGCGCAGCTCGACCGGCTGTGCGCGCATCACGACGCGCTGCGTGCGGGCTTTGGCACCGGACCGGTCGACCGGGTGGCGCTGGTGGCGCAGTTGAAGGAGATCGCCGGCTTCGTCCTGCCGTTCGCGGGGCCGGTGTGGCGCGATCTCAACGCGGCGCGCATGGCGGGCCGGCGCATCCTGTTCGAGGGCGCGCAGGGCGTGCTGCTGGACGTCGACCATGGCACCTATCCCTTCGTCACCTCGTCCAATACCGTCGCGGGGGCCGCATCGGCGGGAACTGGGATGGGACCGTCGGCGGTCGGCTTCGTGCTGGGGATCGCCAAGGCGTACACCACGCGGGTCGGTTCCGGGCCGTTCCCGACCGAACTGGCCGATGAGACCGGCGAGCGGCTGGGGATGCGCGGTCATGAGTTCGGAACCGTCACCGGGCGCAAGCGGCGCTGCGGCTGGTTCGACGCGGTGTTGGTGCGCCAGTCGGCGGCGGTGAGCGGCGCGACGGGCATCGCTCTGACAAAGCTCGACGTGCTGGACGGGTTTGAGACGATCAGCATCTGCACCGGATACCGGCTTGGCGAGCGGACGCTCGATTATTTCCCGTCCCATGCATCCGACCAGATGGTGGCTACGCCGATCTATGAGACGATGCCGGGCTGGTCCGACTCGACGGCCGGCGCGAGAAGCTGGGCAGACCTGCCGGCGCAGGCGATCAAATATATTCGCCGGATCGAAGAACTGATCCGCTGCCCGGTGGCGCTGGTGTCGACCAGCCCGGAGCGGGACGACACGATCCTGGTCCGCGACCCGTTCGCCGACTGACGGCGACTTTCCTGGCGGCTAGGACTTGCCCGGATCGCTGGCTCTATTGGCTATATCACCGGTATGAACGCCATTCGAGAATGACGTGGCCGTCCGCCCAAGCTTGACCTCAGACACGGTCGCGACTCGGGCAAGTGCGGTTCAACCGTGCGAGCAGGCCGGGACTGACGATCGTCTTTACCCGCGTCGTAATCTCTTCCTCATGACAATGGGGCAGCACCGTAGCGCCGCCCCATCCGTCATCAATCTATGGAACGATCAGTTGGGGGTCGAACCACCCGATGTTCCAGTGCTGCCCATCGAGCCGCCCGACGTCATGCCGCCGGTCGCCGTCCCGGCCGATCCGTTGGGCGACGTGCCGCTTGTCGAGCCCGCGTCAGTACCGCCGGTCGACGTCGAGTCGCTCGTCGTACCGGCGCTGCCACTGCTGCCGGTGGACGACGTCCCCGAGCTGCTCCCACGGCGCGAGCGACGGCTGCGCGAGCCGGTCGTGGAAGAGGTGCCGCTGGTCGACTGGCCACCCATCGTGCCGCTCATCGTCCCATCGGTTGACGAGCCACTACCCATGGACCCAGTACCCATTGATCCGGTGGTCGACTGGCCACCCATGCTGCCGCCGGTCGACTGGCCACCCATGCTGCCGCCGGTCGACTGGCTGCCGGTGCTGCCCGAACCGGTCGCGGTCTGGGCACTCGCGAGCGCCGGAACCGCCATCGCCACGGCGGCGATCATCATCACAATACGCATTTTGTCTCTCCGTGAAGTTATCCGGTGCCAACGGGCAGGCGGGCATATCCGTTCCCTCGCCCGATCGTCGGCCGCTTTACCGCCCGGCTTGCGCACCGGTCTGCGCGCGATGCAGCATCATCTGATCGGCCAGCACCAGCGCCACCATCGCCTCCACAACCGGCACGCCGCGGATGCCGACGCACGGATCGTGGCGCCCCCTGGTGGCGAGCGTGGTCGCCTCGCCGGTGCGGGTGACGGTCTCGACGGGGGTCAGGATCGAACTGGTCGGCTTGAAGGCGACGCGCAGCCGCACCGGCTGGCCGGTCGCGATGCCACCGGCGACCCCGCCCGCATGGTTGGCGAGGAACAGCGGCATGGCGCCATCGCGCCCCGGCCGCATCGGATCGGCGTTGGCCTCCCCCGACAATGCGGCGGCGGCGAACCCGTCCCCGATCTCCACGCCCTTGACCGCGTTGATCGACATGGCGGCCGCCGCGAGCTCGGCGTCCAGCTTGGCATAGAGCGGCGCTCCCCAACCGGCGGGAACGCCGGTCGCCTCGCACGCGATCACTGCGCCCAGCGACGAGCCGGCCTTGCGCGCGGCATCGACCAGCCCCTCCCAGCGGGCGGCGGCGGCGGCATCCGGGCAGAAGAACGGGTTGGCGTCGATCTGCGCATCGTCGAATCGCGCCGGATCGATCGCGTCGCCGCCGATCGCTTCCACCCAGCCGCGCACCCGCACCTGCGGGATCACGAGCCGCGCCACCGCGCCGGCAGCGACCCGACACGCCGTCTCGCGCGCCGACGATCGCCCGCCGCCGCGTGGATCGCGCAGGCCGTATTTGACGTCATAGGCATAGTCGGCATGGCCCGGCCGATAGGCGCGGGCGATGTCCGAATAATCTTTCGATCGCTGGTCGACGTTCTCGATCATCAGGCTAATCGGCGTGCCGGTCGTCAGCCCTTCGAACACGCCGGACAGGATGCGCACCGCGTCGGGCTCTTGCCGCTGCGTGGTGAAGCGCGACGTGCCCGGCCGTCGCCGGTCGAGCCACGGCTGGATGTCCGCCTCGCTCAGCGTGATCCCCGGCGGGCACCCGTCCACGACCGCGCCGATCGCCGGTCCATGCGACTCGCCCCAAGTGGTGACGCGCAGGATGTGGCCGAAGCTGTTGTGGCTCA
This sequence comes from Sphingomonas bacterium, assembly GCF_903643035.1. GTDB lineage: Bacteria > Pseudomonadota > Alphaproteobacteria > Sphingomonadales > Sphingomonadaceae > Sphingomonas. Next base: position 3,960 of record NZ_CAHJWW010000200.1, read on the forward strand.
TTCCTCCGAACCTGAAAAACGTTCAGACGCCTGTCGTTCAGCAACGCGTCGATCTTTTCGGCCATGTCCCAGAAGCCAGAACAGGCCGGCAGCGACGCTCATGACGACGAAGAATACGTGGCCGCCTTCGAGCATCAGAGTGGCTACGACTGCGACCGTCAAGACAAGTCCGATCAGGCAGACTGATCGTAACACGGGGAGAACACCGTCGGCGAAGTCTTCCCGTTGCCGGCCACCGCTCATGCCAGCGCGATGTCCGGGGCGTCCTCCGCCTTCATGCCGATGACGTTGTAGCCCGCATCGACATGGTGGACCTCGCCCGTCACGCCGCTGGCGAGATCGCTCAGCAGGTACAGGCCCGCGCCGCCGACATCGTCGATCGTCACGTTGCGGCGCATCGGCGCGTTCAGCTCGTTCCATTTCAGGATGTAGTTGAAGTCGCCGATCCCGCGCGCCGCCAGCGTCTGGATCGGCCCCGCGGAGATCGCGTTGACGCGGATGTTCTCAGGCCCGCAATCGACCGCCAGGTATTTGACGCTCGTCTCCAGCGCCGCCTTGGCCACACCCATTACATTGTAGTGGGGCACCACCTTCTCCGCGCCATAATAGGTGAGGGTCAGGATCGAGCCGCCCTCAGGCATCATCCGCCGCGCGCGCTGCGTCACCGCGACCAGGCTGTACGCGGAGATGTTCATCGTCATCAGGAAATTGTCGAGCGTGGTGTCGTAATAGCGGCCGCGCAGCTGCGACTTGTCGGAAAAGCCGATCGCGTGGACCACGAAGTCGATCGTCGGCCACTCCTCCGCGAGCCCCGCGAACGTCGCGTCGAGCGCCCCCATGTCGGCCACGTCGCAATCGAACAGCCGCGCGGTCCCGAGCTGCTCGGCGAGCGGGCGGACCCGTTTCGCCATCGCCGCGCCCTGATAGGAGAAGGCGAGCTCCGCCCCCGCCTCGCCCAGCTTGCGCGCGATGCCCCAGGCGAGCGACTTGTCGTTGGCGAGGCCCATGATGAGGCC
>NZ_CAHJWW010000201.1 GCF_903643035.1 Sphingomonas bacterium
AGCTGCGCCCCGGCACGCACATCGCGCTGACGCTCGGCCGCCGGCCGAACCGCCGCGTCGCCCGGCCGCTGGAGGCGCTGTCGATGCGGGCGCGGTTCGACCTCGACCTGACCCTGTCCAGGGCCGGAGACGGCCGCGCCCTGGCGCTGGTCGAGCGGCCGATCGCGGTCGACCGCACCCCGTTGCGGGTGCAGGGGCTGGTGGGCTCCGGCCTATATCGCTCGGTCCGCGCGGCGGGCGTGCCGGCGGATGCGGCCGGGGAGTATGTGAAGGCGATCGCCGGCCGGCTGTCGATCGGCCGCGACATCGCCGCCGCCGACCGGTTCGACGCCGTGCTGGAACAGGAGCGCGCCGCGACCGGCGAGGTGCGGCTCGGCCGGCTGCTGCTGGCCGCGGTGGACCGGGAGGCGGGACGCACGCAGCTCGTCCGCTGGCCGGGGGGCGATCGCGACGACTGGTTCGATCCGCGCGGGCAGGGCGCCCGCCACGAGGGCATGGCGATGCCGGTCGAGGGACATGTCACCTCCGGCTTCGGACCGCGCTTCCATCCCCTCCTGGGCTTCACGCGGATGCACAAGGGGATCGACATCGGCGCGCCCATCGGCACGCCGGTGGTCGCCGCCGCGGCCGGCACGGTGCGCTCGGCCGGCTGGAGCGGCGGCTACGGGCGGTTCGTCCGGCTCGACCACCCCGGCAGCCTCGCGACCGGCTATGGCCATCTAAGCGGGATGGCGGTGCACGCGGGGGAGGCGGTGCGCGCGGGGCAGGTGATAGGCTATGTCGGGTCGAGCGGCCTCTCGACCGGGCCGCACCTTCATTGGGAGGTGTGGCGGAACGGGACGGCGATCGATCCCCTGCGTCTGTCGTTCTCGACCACGGCGCAGCTGGAGGGCGAGGCGCTGGCGCGGTTCCGGGCGACGGTCGAGACGCTGGTCGCGGTCCGACCCGGCGACGCGCCGCACGGCCGGTGAGGGACTGGACGTCGCGCGCCCGTGTCCCATATCGATAGCACACCTCGAAAGGTCTGCCCGTGAGCGATACCGTCAAGCTGCCCAAGCACGTCGCGGGCGTGAAGATCCCCAAGCCGCTGCGCCAGGCGGCGGAGGCGATGCTGGAACAGGCGGCGACACCCGCCGGTCGCCAGCTGATCGCCGGCGCGCTGATCGCGGCCGCGGCGGCGCTGACGCGCGATCAGCCCGCAGGGGGCGAGCAGAAGACGGCGGAGAAGCCGAAGTCGCCGATCGACATGGGCGCGCTGCTCGGCATGGCGGCCACCAGCATGATCGGCGGCCTGCGCGCGGCGAGCGAGCGAAAGGCCGACGCGGCTCCGGCGTCGGGCAAGCCCGGCGAGGGCTGACCGATCGGGACGGATGCCCGGACGCAAGGGCAGGGAGAAGGGTCGGGGACCGGCAGGATCGCTACCGCCCCTGCGCGCGCCACCGCTGGATGGTGCGGGTGATGATCTGGTCCTCGCCACCCGTCCGGGTCCACAGTTCCGAGAACAGCGGGTCGCCCGAGGCAGGGCGCTTGACCTCCTCCAGCCCGTCGAACGCCACGCGGATCGGTATCCCGACGCCCTCGCCGCAGATGATGCACTCGCGGTTGCGCAGCGCCGGGATCGCGTCGAGGAAGCCGCGCGCGCCCTCCGGCATCGCCGCGCGGACATAGGCCTGGTCGCGGTCGTTGTTCAGCCGCATCGCGATGATCGTGCCGCATTGCGACAGCACGCCTTCCGCCAGGTCCGACGGCCGCTGGGTGATGAGGCCGAGCGACACGCCGTACTTGCGCCCCTCCTTGGCGATCCGGCCCAGGATGCGCCCGACCGACGAGCCGTCGGCGTTGCGGTCGGACGGGATGTAGCGGTGCGCCTCCTCGCAGACGAGCAGGATCGGCCGCTGCGGCTCGTTGCGCGACCAGATGGCATAGTCGAACACCATCCGGCTGAGCACCGCCACCACGACGGAGGTGATCTCGCTCGGCACGCCCGACACGTCGATGATCGAGATCGGCCGCCCGTCGCCGGGCAGGCGGAAGATGCGCGCGAGGAAGGCCGCCATCGTGTCGGCGACCAGCATGCCCGAGAACATGAAGCCATAGCGTGGGTCGGCCTTCACCTCGTCGATCTTGGTCTTCAGGCGCAGGTACGGCACGGTGTCGCCCGCGCGGTCCATCTTGCCCATCTCGAGCTGGATGAGGTTGGTGAGTTCGCTCAGCAGGTACGGCACCGGCGCGTCGACGGTCAGCTTGGGGATCTCCGCGCCGATCCGGTTCCTGGCGCGCGCGGCGAGCAGGCATTTGGCGAGGATGTCGGCGTCGATCTGCCGCTCGGTGCCCGCCGAGGTGACGAACACCTCGCAATGCTCCTCGAAGTTCATCAGCCAATAGGGCATCTGGAGGTTCGACACGTCGAAGATCGCGCCGTTGCCCCTGAACGCCTGCGCATATTCGCCGTGCGGGTCGACCATGACGATGTGGCCCTGCGGCGCGAGCTCGCAGATGCGGTGGAGGATCAGCGCCGCGCTGGTCGACTTGCCCGTGCCCGTCGAGCCGAGCAGCGCGAAATGCTTGCCCAGCATCGCGTCGACGTACAGCGCGGCCCGGATGTCCCGCGTCGGATAGACCGTGCCGATCTCGATGTGCGCGCGGTCGTCGGCGGCATAGATCTGTTTCAGGTCGACGGTCGAGACGGGGTACACCCGGCAGCCGGGCACCGGATAGCGCGTGACGCCGCGGCGGAAATTGTAGAGCTTGCCGGTCAGCCTCTCCTCGTCGCCCTCGCCCAGGAAGTCGACCTGGGCGACCGCGTGGCCGGGGCTCGCGTCGGCAAGGCGGAGCGAGCGGATGTTGGCGATCAGCCACGCCGAGCCGAGCCGCATCTTCACCTGGCTGCCGACCTGCCCGCCCTGCGCGATCACCGGGTCCGGATCCGCGCCCAGCGCCTCCATCGTCGCCAGGTCGAGCAGCACCTCGCTGCCCGCCCCGCCGATCGCCAGCACGACGCCGATCGCGGCGGTGTCGGCGAGCGGATCGCCGGCGGCGAAGGCCTCCCGGCCGGGTTGCTGGGTCATCGCTACGCTACTCCTGACGCCGGCCGGCTATGACCGGGCAGGGGTGAAGATTGCGTTTAGGATATGGCGGTTGCGAGCGGGCGGCATCGCAGTCGCGCGACGTGGACATGATGTCGCTTGCCGACACGATAGCGGCACGTCTTCGACCGGTGGTTAGCGGTCGTTGGTTGGCTTTTCGGGTCTTGTGATCCAGATGAAGAAAAGAACGACAAGTATCGTAGCGATGGGCGCAACGAGAATGGCAAACGCCAAAACATCCATACCGCTCTGACCGTCATGTGGAGACAGCTTCAGATCGTGTTGCATTCGTAGGCGGAATGCAAAACCATAAGCCAGATAGAGAGTTACGCTTCCGAGTGCGGTAGCGAACGCAGTTCGCATCCAATTTATGCCGCTCACCCGGCAGGCCGCCATGACGACAGCACAGAAAATCAATATTGCGGTTGCGCCAATCCCCATATGCGCATGTTCACACAATTTTCCCCATGTCTGCAACTGGGCGGAACCGGACAAGAGCCTTCGCAACACGCACAATCACCACGCGAGCAGATCGGACGCTATCGCCGCCCCGCCAGCCATCCCGCCAGCCAGCCCAGGAACACCGACAGCGCGACCACCGTCAGCCCATAGGCGACGGAGGAGCGGTCGGCGGCGCGGGCGACCAGCCGTTCCGCGCCCGATTTGCGGACGTCGATGGCGCGCACCGCCGCCGCCAGCACGCGGCCGTCGCGGATCAGGAACGTCTCGGCGGTGAAGCGGCCGACGGGCACGCGGGCGGGGATGCGCAGCCGGGCGCGGTACAGGACGCCGTCGGTGATCTCCACCGCGCGCGGCGCCTCGTAGTACAGGCCGGCCCGCGACTGCAGCGCCACCAGCCCGCGCCCGAACCGGTCCTGCACGTCGGCGGGCGCGCTGGAGGCGGGGGACAGCTGGAGGCTGTCGATGCCCAGTTCGTAGATCGCGCGCGTCCGCCCGTCGAGCAGCCGCTCGATCGGGCGCGACGAGGCGATGGCGTAGAAGGACGGCGCGGACCGGAAGCGCAGCCGTGCGGCGTTGATCCAGATACCCGCCACCTGCTTCTTCTCGCGCACCAGGATGGAGCGTGGCGGCCCCTTCACCACCACCGCCACCTCGGGCGCGTCACGCCACCGCGTCCCCCGGCCGGCGGGCACGCGCCCGCCGGGATAGAGGATCGCGCCGAACAGCAGCAGGTCCGCGCCCGTGAAGCTGTACGCGATCTCGATGTCGCGTTGCGACACGTCGGGGACCAGCACCGGCTTCGACCGGTCGCGGGCGTCGGGCTGCGGATCCGGACCGGCCTGGGCGAGCAGGAGCGGCGCGGCGACCGCCAGCCAGCGCGCGCGCCGCCCGGTCACGTAAGCTCGACCGAATACAGGTCGTCGGGCCTTGCCCCCAGCCCCAGCGCGATCCGGCCCGCCACCAGCAGCACGATCACGGCCAGCGCGAGGCGGAGGTATTCGGGCCGCGCCCGGTTCGCCAGCCGCGCGCCGACCTGGGCGCCCGTCACCGATCCCAGCAGCAGCAGCGCGGCGAGCACGATGTCGACCGCCTTGGTCGTGGTGGCGTGGACCATCGTCGCGGCGGCGGTGACGAACAGCGTCTGGAACAGGCTGGTGCCCACGACCACCTGCGCGCTCATGCCGAAGACGTACAGCATCACCGGCACCAGCACGAATCCGCCGCCGACGCCGAGCAGGATGGTCAGGATGCCGACCAGGAAGCCCAGCAGCAGCGGCGCGAGCGGCGAGATGTAGAGGCCGGACCGGCGGAAGCGCGTCCGCCACGGCAGCATCGCGACCAGCGGATGGTGCCGGCGCCTGGGCCGGGCCGCGCGGCGGCCGCGCGCGA
>NZ_CAHJWW010000202.1 GCF_903643035.1 Sphingomonas bacterium
CGACCGCGCCGCCCGCCACGACCGGCGACGTCGTCGTGACCGGCCGGCTGGACGCCGCGCGCGACCGGATCGCGCCAAGCCTCGGCGCGGTCGAATATACGATCGGCCCGGCGCAGATCGCGGCGACGCCGCAAGGGGAGGACGCGAGCTTCAACCAGGTGCTGCTGCGCGCGCCCGGCGTCGTGCTCGACAGCTTCGGCGAGGAGCATGTGCGCGGCGAGCATGGCGGCCTGACCTACCGCGTCAACGGCGTGCTGCTGCCCGAGTCGCTCAACGGCTTCGGCCAGGAACTCGACACGCGGATCGCCCGGTCCGTGTCGCTCGTCACCGGGGCGCTGCCCGCGCAGTTCGGGTTCCGCACCGCCGGCATCGTCGACGTGACCACCAAGTCGGGCGGCGCGCTGGCCGGGAACCGGGTCGGCGTCCATGGCGGCAGCTACGACACCGTCCAGCCCTCGATCCAGCTCGGCGGCGCGGGCGGGCGGGCCGAGTATTTCGCGAGCGGGAGCTATCTGCACGACGCGATCGGCATCGAGAACCCGACCGCCGGCGCCCGCCCGCTTCACGACGGCACCGGCCAGGGCAAGCTCTTTGGATATGCCTCGCTGCGGCTCGACGCCGACAGCCGGGTGAGCCTGCTGGCGAGCGGCGGCACCGCGCGGTTCCAGCTGCCCGACACGCCGGGCCTCGCACCCGTCTTCGTCCTCGCCGGAGCCGGCCCGGTCGCCTCGCGCGACGTGGACGAGAACCAGACCGAGACCAACGGCTATCTCGTCCTCTCCTATCAGCGATCGGCGGGCGCGCTCGACCTGCAGGTGTCGCCCTATGTGCGCCACGGCAGGATCGGCTTCCGCGCCGACCGGGTGCGCGACCTCGTGTTCCAGGGCGTCGCGGCCGACGTCGCCGAAAGCTTCACCACCGCCGGCGTCCAGGCCGACCTGGCACGGCGGATCGGCGGTACCCACACGCTCCGGGCCGGCCTGATCGCGCAGCACACCGACGAGCACCTCGATACGCTGACGTTCGCCTTTCCGGTCGACGCCGGGGGCGGCCAGGGCGCGACGACGGCGCTCGCCATTCCCGACCGGAGCGGCAACCGCGCCTGGGAGGCGGGCGTCTACGTCCAGGACGAGTGGCGGCTGTCGGGCCGGCTGACGCTCGACTATGGAGCGCGCTACGACCGGTTCGACGCCTCGTTCGATCATGAGGGCCAGTTCAGCCCACGCGCCGGCGTCGTCTGGACCCCCGACGCGAAGACGACCGCGCATCTGGGCTATGCGCGCTATTTCGCCCCGCCCTCGGCGCAGTTCATCCCGCCCGCCTCGCTCGCCAGGCTGGCGGGGACGAGCGCCGCGCCCGAGGTCCTCGCCGACACGCCGACCAGGGTCGAGCGATCGCACTACGTCGATGCCGGGATAAGGCGCGTCCTGGCGCCGGGGTGGCAGGTGACGCTCGACGGCTTCTACAAGCGCGCGCGCCACCTCGGCGACCTCGGCCAGTTCGGCGCCGCGGTGATCCTCTCGCCGTTCAGCTATGACCGGGGGCATGTGGAGGGCGGCGAAATCTCCACCACCTGGGTCCACGGCGGCTGGAACCTGTTCGGCAATTTCGGCCATGTCGAGACCAGCGCGACGGCCATCGATTCGGCGGAGTACCAGTTCCCGCCAGGCGAGCTGGCCTATATCGCCACGCACGCGATCAGGCTCGACCACGAAGGCGAATATACGGTCAGCGCGGGCGCGGCGCGCGCATGGGGCCGCGACACGCTCCACACCGACCTGCAATACGGCCACGGCCTGCGCTCCGGGTTCGCGAACACCGGGAAACAGCCGAGCTATGCCACGATCGACATCGGCGGCGAGCACCGCTTCGGTTCCGGCAGTCAGAGCCCGACGCTGCGGCTCGACGTCGTCAACCTGTTCGATCACGCCTATCCGATCCGCGACGGCAGCGGCCTTGGCATCTCGGCGGCGCAATACGGCCAGCGGCGCGGGTTCTACGCGGGGCTGACCAAGGGGTTCTGAGGACGGGGACGAACGGAAGCGTGGCGACGTCCTTGGATGCCGCCACGGCCTTCGACCTCGTCCGCCCGATCGATCCCGGTGCGCCCGCCTACAACGGCCGTCCCGCCCGGCACCGTTCCAGTTCGACCGGGTCATGGGTGCATGTCACCGTCAGCTCGTCGCGCCTGTCGATCGACAGCGACCGCAGGCGTTCCTGGTTCGCCATGCGGCCGGTCGCGTCGACCTCCATCAGGCGCTGATAGGCGCGCAGGCCCGGCGTGCAGCGGCGGCGCGCCTGCCGCATCTCCCCCCGATAGAAATACGCGTCGCCGGCATGGAGCAGCCAGCGGCCGTCGTCGCGCCGGACGGCCACCCCGGCATGGCCCCAGGTGTGGCCGGGCAGCGGCACCATCAGGATCTCGGGCGGGAGGCCGTTCAGGTCGCGGACCGCATCGAAGCCGAACCACCGCTCGCCGCGAGCGGCATAGGTCCGCCAGTCTCCGACCCCATCGAGCTGCGATGGGCGCCAGCGGTTGCGCGCCACGATGCCCGTGCGCGGTCCGGTCGCATCGTCATACTCGCGCCGCATGACGTGTACCGTCGCGGCCGGGAAATCCTCCAGACCGCCGGCATGATCGAAGTCGAGGTGGGTGGCGACGATGTGACGCACGTCGCCGACGCCGAAACCCAGCGCCTCGACCTGGCGGACGGCGGTGTCGCGCTCGTGCAGCCGGATGTTGAGCAGCAGCCGCCACGGCAGGGTGATGCGCGGGCCTGGACGGCGGTGGGGATGGGCGACGTCGCTCAGCCCATAGCCGGTGTCGATCAGCACCAGCCCGTGCGCGTCGGTCTCGATCAGCAGGCAGTGGCAGACGAGCCTGCCAAGCGGCCCGATGCTGCGCCCGTCGAACAACGCCCCGCCCAGCGGGCAGTCCGTGCCGCAATTGAGGTGATGGATGCGCAAGGGCCGTCTCCCGGATCGCTGATGCCGTCCCGTTCCCCCGTCCCCCTGTTCCTCGTCCCCGTCAGCCGGAGTCGGGGCTCTCCTGTTCCTGCCGGCGGGTCGCGTCGGCGCCGACCTTGCCCAGCATCTCGGCCTGCGCGACGCCGCTGGTCTCGACGACATCGAACGTGCGGCCACCGGCGCTGACGGCATGGGGCGCATAGGTCGGCGCCTCCCAGGCGCTCGCCTCGCGTTCCGTACCCCCCGGGCCGGTATCGGCGTCCGGCGCGTCCCGGCCCTGGATCGCATCCTGCTCGCCGGCCTGTCCGCCATCGCCGTCGACCCGCTTCCCGACCTCGCTCATGCCGCTGTTCCCGTTCGCTGTTGCGCCATCAACGGACGAGCGGCGCGGGAAGGCCCATGCGGCCGGGCGGGGCCGGGCGGGTCGACCCGCCCGGCCACGATCTCCGGCGGCGCCATCGCCTTTGGCGGGCGCGACGCGGGGCGTGCCAGCCTGTTCGCCTCGGCCGGCTTCCACCTGCTGCTGCGCGTGACATGGGAACGAAACGCCTCGAGCGTGGGTCTGTACGACTATCGCCGCCTGACGGGCGACACCGGGGTCGCGCGCCCGCCATAGGCGGGCCGGCGCAAGCCCGGGCGGTCCCCTGTCCGGCAGGCGTCCGTCTGTCGGGCAGTTCCGACCGATCCTCCCGTCGGGATGAAAGGAAGCCGTATGGGACAGGGTCGTCACGCAAGCGCCGGGACCACGCAGGCCGTTCGACCAGCGACGCCCCGCCGGGAGCCGGGGCCGGGAGCTGCGGGACGGCGCCCTGTCGCGACCGGTGGAACGACCCGATGAGGAAAGCCCCGCTGGTCGGCCTCCTCGGCGTGCTCGTCGCGGTGATGTCGGCGCAGCTCAACGATCTGCTCACGACGACCGCGATCGCCGACATCGGCGGCGAGGCGGGGATCGGCAACGACGTCTCGACCTGGCTGCCGACGCTATACGTCACGGGCGAGATCACCGGCATGGCGGTCGCGCCCACGCTCAGCCTGATCTTCACGCTCCGTCGCTTCGCGCTGTTCGCGATCGGCCTGTCGCTGGTGCCGACGCTCCTCATCCCGTTCTGCCGGGGGCCGGAGCCGCTGCTTGGCCTGCGCCTGATGCAGGGGTTCGCCGGCGGCCTGACCATTCCGTTGCTGATGACGCTGGCGCTGCGCGTGCTGGCGCCGGCCATCCGGCTCTACGGCCTTGCCGCCTATGCGCTGTCGGCGACCTTCGCCCCCAATCTGGCGAACAGCCTCGCCGCCCTGTGGATCGACAGGGTCGAGGATTACCGCTTCGTCTTCTTCGAGGCGGTGCCGTTCGCGGCGGTCGCCGCGGTGTGCATCTGGTGGGGCGCGGACCAGGATCCGCCGCGCTACGCGATGCTGCGCAAGTTCGACTGGCCGGGGGCGCTGCTCGTCGGCTTCGGGTTCGGCAGTCTCGCGATCGCGCTCGAGCAGGGCGACCGGCTGGACTGGTTCAACTCGCCCGTCATCTGCGTCTTCCTGCTCGCGGCGGTGGTCGCCGTGCCGCTGCTGATCGTGCGCGAGCTGACGGCGGCGCAGCCCCTGTTCCTGCTGCCGCTGCTGAAGGACCGAAACTTCGCCTATGGCGTGATCGCGCTGATCCTGTTCCTCGTCATCGCGCTGTCGGGCAGCCAGGTGCCGCTCACCTTTCTCGAACGCGTGCGGGGCTATCGCCCGCTCCAGGCGCAGCTGCTGACGCTGGAGATCGCGCTCAGCCAGCTGATCTTCCTGCCGCTGGCGGCGGTGCTGCTCAACTACAGGCGTGTCGACTCGCGCTGGCTCAGCTTCGCCGGCCTCCTTGCGATCCTCGTCGCCTGCATCGGCGCCGCGCGGCTCGACAGCAGCTGGTCGCGCGACGAGTTCTTCGGGTGGCAGCTGCTCCAGTCGTTCGGCTCGGCGTTCGTCATCAT
>NZ_CAHJWW010000203.1 GCF_903643035.1 Sphingomonas bacterium
GAAGGAACTCCACGCCAGCGGCGCGACCATCTGCATGGTCACGCACGACGTTCGCTTCGCCCAACATGCGGATCGCGGCATAGACCAGCTCGCGCACCGCCCGCCGGTCCTTCGACCCCGCATAGCGGCGCGCGGCGAAATAGCGCGCGACCAGCGTGTCCGCCGCCGCCCCGCCCTCGCGCGCGGCGGCGATGACGGCGTCGAGCAGCTCGATCGCCGCCTGTACCCGCGCGCCGGGAGTCAAGGCTCCCCTCCCGCTCGCGGGAGGGGTTGGGGCCGCGAAGGAAAGGGATGCACGATCATTCCCCTCCCCTGACCCCTCCCGCAAGCGGGAGGGGGACCCTCACCGCGTCGGATAGTTCGGCGCCTCGCGCGTGATCGTCACGTCGTGGACGTGGCTCTCCTGCAAACCGGCGCCGGTGATCCGGACGAAGCACGCGCGGCGCTGGAGCTCGGGGATCGTCGCCGACCCGGTATAGCCCATCGCCGCGCGGACGCCGCCGACCAGCTGGTGGATGACGTCGCGCGCCGGCCCCTTGAACGCCACCTGCCCCTCGATCCCCTCGGGCACCAGCTTCATCTGGTCCTTGATGTCGCCCTGGAAATAGCGGTCGGCCGAGCCGCGCCCCATCGCGCCGACCGAGCCCATGCCGCGGTACGACTTGTACGCGCGCCCCTGGTACAGGAACGTCTCGCCCGGCGCCTCCGCCGTGCCCGCCAGCAGGCTGCCGACCATGCAGGTCGACGCCCCCGCCGCCAGCGCCTTGGCAAGGTCGCCCGAGGTGCGCAGGCCCCCGTCGGCGATCACCGGCACGTTCGACCTCGCGGCCTCCCCCGCCGCGTCCATCACCGCGGTCAGCTGCGGCACGCCGACACCGGCGACCACGCGGGTGGTGCAGATCGAGCCCGGACCGATGCCGACCTTGATCCCGTCCGCCCCCGCGCCGATCAGCGCCCGCGCGGCTTCCGCGGTCGCGACGTTGCCGGCGATCACCTGAGCGGCGTTGGACATCCGCTTCACCCGCTCGACGGCGCGCGCGACGTCGCGGTTGTGGCCGTGCGCGGTGTCGATGACGATGAGGTCGCATTCGGCGTCGATCAGCGCGGCGGTACGCTCGAAGCCCCGGTCGCCCACCGTGGTGGCGGCCGCGACGCGCAGCCGCCCCGCGCCGTCCTTGGTCGCGTCGGGATAGTTCACCGCCTTCTCGATGTCCTTGACGGTGATGAGGCCGACGCAGCGATAGGCCTCGTCCACCACCAGCAGCTTCTCGATCCGGCGACCGTGCAGCAGTCGCCGCGCCTCCTCCTCGCCGACGCCCGCACTGACGGTGACGAGGTTGTCGCGGGTCATCAGCTCCGCGACCGGCTGGCGCGGGTTCTCGGCGAAGCGGACGTCGCGATTGGTCAGGATGCCGACCAGCCGCCGGTCCTGTTCCACCACGGGGATGCCGCTGATCCTGTGCCGCGCCATCAGCGACCGCGCGTCGGCAAGCGTCGCGTGCGGCATGATCGTGATCGGGTTCACGACCATCCCGCTCTCGAACCGCTTGACCTGCCGTACCGCGTCGCACTGCTCCAGCACGGTCAGGTTCCGGTGGAGCACGCCGATGCCGCCCAGCTGCGCCATCGCGATCGCCATCTCGCCCTCCGTCACCGTGTCCATCGCCGCCGACAGGATCGGGATCGTCAGCGCGATCTCCCGCGTCACATGCGTGCGCGTGTCCGCCGCGCTCGGCAGCACCTCGGATTCGGCGGGGACGAGAAGGACGTCGTCGAACGTCAGGCCGAGGCGGATGTCCATGGGGTGCGTTCGTCTCGCGGCAGGGGGGCGGGTCGCGGCTTCTGTACCCAGCGGGACCGCCGGGCGCCACCCTCCCCCTCCCGTCACCCCGGACCTGTTCCGGGGTTGGCGATGAGGATCAGGCGACTGCCCCGTGGCAGTGCTTGTACTTGCGCCCCGACCCGCACGGGCAGGGCGCGTTGCGGTTGACGCCGCCGATCCAGTCGGCGGGGTCCATGCCCAGATCCCCGGCACTGGGCTGGACCATCTGCATCGGCGCGATCTGCGTCGATACGAGCCCCAGCGGGCCGCCGCCCGAACCCCATGCATTGCCCGCGTCGATGTCCCGCGTATCGTCCTCGCCGGTGAACGGATCGAAATGGGTGGTGAGGAAATCCGGCAGCTCGGGAAGCTCGGGCGGCGCCTGGACCTGGAAATGCGCGTGGGCGATGGTGCGCGTCACGTCCTCCCTGATCCCCGACAGCATCCGCTCGAACAGCGCGAACGCCTCCTGCTTGTATTCGTTGATCGGCGTCTTCTGCGCATAGGCGCGCAGGTGCACGACCTGGCGCAGCGCATCGAGCGTCGACAGATGCTCCTTCCAGTGATGGTCGAGGTTCTGGAGGAGGATCGACTTCTCCACCTGCGTCCACGTCGCCTCGTCGAAGTCCGTGGCCTTGGCCGCGATCGCCGCGTCGGCGGCCTCGCGCACGCGGGTCTCGACGGTCTCGGCGTCGATCGCCTCCTCCTTCAGCCAGTCGTCGACCGGCGGTTCGAGGTTCAGGAGCTCGGCCAGCCGCTTCTTCATGCCCTCGACGTCCCACTGCTCGGGATAGCTATTGGGCGGGCAGGCGGCGCCGACGATGCCGTTCACCGTCTCCAGCCGCATGTCGCCCACCACGTCGCCGACCGTCCCTGAATCCATGATGTCGGCGCGCTGTTCGTAGATCACCTTGCGCTGGTCGTTCATCACGTCGTCGTACTCGACGACCTGCTTGCGGATGTCGTAGTTGCGCGCCTCCACCTTTTTCTGCGCGGTCTCGATCGCCTTGGTCATCCAGCGCGACGGAGGCAGCGCCTCGCCGTCCTCGATCGACGAGCGCATCATCTTGGAGAACATCGTGTCCGGGCCGAAGATGCGCAGCAGGTCGTCGTCGAGGCACAGGTAGAAGCGACTCAATCCGGGGTCGCCCTGCCGCCCCGATCGCCCGCGCAGCTGGTTGTCGATCCGCCGGCTCTCGTGCCGCTCGGTCGCCAGCACGAACAGCCCGCCCGCGGCGAGCACGCGCTCCTTTTCCGCCGCGATCTCCGCCCGGATACGGTCGAGCGCCGCCTCGCGCTCCGGCCCGTCGGGCACGCCCGCCAGCTCGTCCTCGGCGCGGAACTCCAGGTTGCCGCCGAGCTGGATGTCGGTCCCGCGCCCGGCCATGTTGGTCGCGATCGTCACCGCGCCCGCGCGCCCGGCCTGCGCGACGATATGCGCCTCGCGCTCGTGGAAGCGCGCGTTCAGGACGGAATGGACCACGCCCTCCTGCGTCAGGAACTCGCTCAGCAGCTCCGACTTCTCGATCGACACGGTGCCGACCAGCACCGGCTGGCCTCGTTCGGCATGGTCGCGGATGGTGCGGGCGATGCCGCGGAACTTGTCCTCGATCGACTTGTAGAACGTGTCCTCCTCGTCGACCCGCTTGACGACGACGTTGGTCGGGATGCTGACGACGTTCATCTTGTAGATGTCGTAGAACTCCGACGCCTCGGTCGCCGCGGTGCCGGTCATGCCCGCCAGCTTGGGGTACATGCGGAAATAGTTCTGGAAGGTGATGGAGGCCATCGTCTGGTTCTCGGGCTCGATCCTGACCCCCTCCTTCGCCTCCACCGCCTGGTGCAGCCCGTCCGACCAGCGCCGCCCGTCCATCATCCGGCCGGTGAACTCGTCGATGATGATGACCTTGTCGTCCTTCACCAGGTAATCGACGTCGCGCTTGAACATCATGTTCGCGCGCAGCGCCTGGTTCAGGTGGTGGACGACCTGCGTGTTCTCGAAATCGTACAGGTTCGCGCCTTCGAGCAGGCCGGCCTCCTCCAGGATCCGCTCGGCGCGTTCGGTGCCGTCCTCGGTCAGGATGATGGTCTTCTGCTTCTCGTCCATCTCGTAGTCGTCGGGACCAAGCCGCTTCACGACCGCGTCGACGCTCATGTACAGTTCGGACTTGTCGTCGGTCGGCCCCGAGATGATGAGCGGCGTGCGAGCCTCGTCGATCAGCACCGAATCGACCTCGTCGATCAGCGCCATCGCGAACGGCCGCTGCACCATCGACGCGCGGTCGTACTTCATGTTGTCGCGCAGATAGTCGAAGCCGAACTCGTTGTTGGTGCCATAGGTGATGTCGGAGCCATAGGCGTCCCGCCGCTGCTGGTCGGTGAGGTTGGGGACGATCACGCCGACGGTCAGGCCCAGGAACCTGTAGACCTGCCCCATCCAGTCCGCGTCGCGCGCGGCGAGATAGTCGTTGACGGTGATGACGTGGATGCCCTTGCCCGGCAGCGCGTTGAGATAGCAGGCGAGCGTCGCGACCAGCGTCTTGCCCTCGCCGGTCCGCATCTCGGCGATCTCGCCGCGGTGAAGGACGATGCCGCCGATCATCTGCACGTCGAAATGCCGCATCCCCAGCACGCGCCGCGCCGCCTCGCGCACCGTCGCGAACGCCTCGGGCAGCAGTTGGTCCAGCGTCTCGCCGGCGGCGAGCCGCTCGCGGAAACGCTCCGTCCGGCGGGCGAGGTCGGCGTCGTCCATCGCCTGCAGCGAAGCCTCGAACCCGGCGATCTTGGCGAGGAGGGGGTTGAGCGACTTCACGTAGCGGTCGTTGGACGAGCCGAAGAGCGACTTGGCGATGGCGCCGAGCATGGGCATGTTCCTGAATGGCGAGGAGGCGCCGGCGCGCAGGCACCGGACGGATGATGACGAGAGCGGAAGCGGCGGCCGTTGCCGGCCGACGGCTATTCCCGCCGACGCTCCACAAGGCGCCGCGCCGTGACGACGGGGACGGGCCGCGGCATCGCGGGCAGCAGCGCCGGCGACAGGCGGGCGGGCGATGCCACGGCGAAGGGAAGCTGCGCCTGCCGCGCGAGACCG
>NZ_CAHJWW010000204.1 GCF_903643035.1 Sphingomonas bacterium
GGTGGCGCTCATCGTCGAGCGGATCGCCCAGTTCCTTGGATGGCGCGGCCGCGGCGCGCGCCGGACCGTGGAGGTTCGCGATCTCGCCCGCCCGGTCCTGCAGGAACACCGAGCGGAAGGTTGCATAGGGGTCCACCGCGTCGCCCAGCACCGCCTTCAGGTCGCAGTCCGACTCGGCCCGCGCGTCGAGCCCGGTCGTCACCGCGCGCGTGACCTGGTATTCCGCGCGGTCGAACGGCGTGCCGACCAGGAACGGCACGATCAACGCCTCTCCCTGTCCGCCGATCAGGTCGCGCAGCGTCGTCGGACCCAGCAGCGGCAGGAACAGGTACGGCCCCGGGCCGACTCCGTAATACCCCAGCGTGTCGCCGAACCCGTTGGGCCGATGCGGCAGCCCGATCGCCGGCACTTTCGCGACATCGACCGTACCGCCGATGCCCAATGTCGAGTTGAACGCGAACCGCGCCGCCGTTGCCGCCGCCTTGCCGGGCTTGAGCTGGAGGACATAATTCAGGAAGACGAGCGGCTCGCCCAGATTGCTGAAGAAGTTGCGAAGGCCGGTCCGCAGCAGCTTGGGCACGACATGCTTGTAGCCGAGCGCCACGGGGCGCAGGAAATGCCGGTCGAGGCTCTGCTGGCGCGCGAAGAAGTAACGGTTGGTGCGTTCGAACGGGTCGCCCCTGACATGGCGGGGGTGCGCGGGAGGCTCCGTCTGCGCAGCCACCGTCGTCGTCGCGGGCGCGCCCGCCACGGCTGACGGCGCGGAGGCCATGGGCGACAGCTGGACGAGGAGCGCGAGCGCCGGCGCAATGGCCGGCAGGATCATCCCGCGCCCTTCGCGGCCATCGCGTCCAGATGCGCGGTCAGCGCCTTTGCCCCGCCCTGCTGCAGGATCGACGCGAAGTCCGACCGGCGCGTCGTCAGCTGGCTGATCGACCTGTAGAAGACGTCGATGATCCGCCACCCGTCTGGTCCCTGGCGCAGCCGGTAGGCGATCGCCACCGGCGCGTCCGACGGGTCGTTGAGCGTGGTGCGTACCAGCCGATCGCCGGCGCGTGCCTCCACCTTCGACGCTATGGTGAAGGACTGGCCGGAATAGCCATCGAAATTGCGCGCATAGGTGCTGACCGTCAGTCGCCGGAACGCCGTCACCAGCGCCGCCTGGTCGGCGGGCGCGAAGCCGGTCCACGCTGGCCCGACCGCGAGGCGGGTCATTAGCGGAATGTCGAAGCTGCGGTCGACGACCGGACCGATCTGCGCCGAGCGCGCGGAGGAGCCGGCGCGCGCCCCGGCCTTCATGATCGCGATCAGGCCGGCGTCCAGCGCCACTACCGGCGCTACGGCCGGGTCCGCGGCCACCTGCGCGGTGACTGCCAGTGGACAGGCGATCAGTGCGGCCACAAGGGGGAAAAGGGGAAATTGCATGGTCGCCACACTAGCCTCCGACAGGGCGCGGCACATAATCAAGCGGCCAGGCGGGGTCTAGTGGCGGCGAATCGCGGCGAAATGCTGCGATGCGACAGGATCCGGCCTTCCGTAGTTGGCATGTGTCCGCTATCTAGATGGGCCGGAGGCGATGCGACAGATCGAGAAGGCATGGTTTTGGACGAAGCGATCATCAGTCCTCCTGCTCCGCCGGTCGCGCTCCTCCGGGTGATTCTGGCTCAGCCGCGTGGGTTTTGTGCGGGGGTGGTGCGGGCGATCGACATTGTCGAGCGTGCGCTGGATCGGGACGGGCCGCCCGTGTACGTCCGGCACGAGATTGTCCACAACCGCCACGTCGTCGACAAGCTGCGGCGCAAGGGCGCGGTGTTCGTCGACCATCTGGCCGATGTGCCGGAGGGCGCGACCACCATCTTCTCCGCCCACGGGGTCGCCCGGGACGTGCAGGCGGAGGCGGCGCGGCGCCGGCTGCCCGTGCTCGACGCGACCTGCCCGCTCGTCACCAAGGTCCATAACCAGGGCCGCCGCTACGCGCGGTCCGGCCGCACCCTGGTGCTGATCGGGCACGAGGGCCATGCCGAGGTGATCGGCACGATGGGACAGGTGGACGCGGACATCCACCTCGTCGGCACGCCGCAGGACGTCGCCGCGCTGCCGTTCGCGGCCGACCTGCCGCTCGCCTATATCACCCAGACGACGCTGTCGGTCGACGACACGCGCACGGTGATCGCGGCGCTGGAGGCGCGGTTCAGCGACCTGATCGGCCCGGACGTCTCCGAGATCTGCTACGCCACGCAGAACCGGCAGACCGCGGTGCGCGACCTGTGCCGGGCGAGCGACCTCGTCATCGTCGTCGGCGCGCGCAACAGCTCCAACTCGTCGCGGCTTCGCGAGATCGGCGACGAGATGGGGGTGCCGAGCTACCTCGTCGACGACGGCTCGGGGGTCGATCCCGCCTGGCTCGACGGCGTCGTCTCGGTCGGGATCACCGCCGGCGCCTCCGCGCCCGACGAACTGGTCGAGGACGTCATCGCCGCGCTCCGCCGGGTCCGGCCGGTGGAGGTCTCCACGCTCGACGGCGTGGTGGAGAACGTCGAGTTCAGCCTGCCGGTCGAGCTCAGGAACGTGGCGCCGCCATCCCATCCCGCCCCTATCGGCGCGGACATTCCCGGCACGCGCGCGGCCGAACAGGACGAACTGGCATGACCCTTCCCCTTCAGCCGCTCCTGCGCGTTGGCGCCTATGCGGTGGCGAACCAGATCAAGGGCGGGAAATACCCGCTCGTCCTGATGCTGGAGCCGCTGCTGCGCTGCAACCTCGCCTGCCCTGGCTGCGGCAAGATCGACTATCCCGATCCCATCCTCAACCAGCGGCTGTCGTTCGAACAGTGTATGGCGGCGATCGACGAGTGCGGCACGCCCGCCGTCTCGATCGCGGGCGGCGAGCCGCTGCTCCACCGCGAGATGCCGCGGATCGTCGAGGGGTACATCGACAGGAAGAAGTTCGTGATCCTGTGCACGAACGCGCTCCTCCTCAAGAAGAAGATCGACCAGTACCGCCCGTCGCCCTATTTCACCTGGTCGATCCACCTCGACGGCGATCGCGGCATGCACGACCACGCGGTCGATCAGGCCGGCACCTATGACGCCGCGCACGAGGCGATCCTGCTCGCCAAGGCCCGCGG
Source organism: Sphingomonas bacterium (assembly GCF_903643035.1). GTDB lineage: Bacteria > Pseudomonadota > Alphaproteobacteria > Sphingomonadales > Sphingomonadaceae > Sphingomonas. Next base: position 3,128 of record NZ_CAHJWW010000204.1, read on the forward strand.
CTTCCGCGTCCAGGTGAACTGCACCGTGTTCGACGGCGCCGATCCCGCGCGGCTGGCGACGTTCTTCGACGAGATGGAGCGGCTGGGCGTCGAGATCACCATCTCGCCTGGCTATTCCTACGAGCGCGCGGCGGACCAGGAGCATTTCCTGACGCGCGAGCGGACCAAGAACTTCTTCCGCGACGTGTTCCGCCGCGGCGACGGTGGCCGCGCGTGGAGCTTCACCAACTCGCCGCTGTTCCTCGACTTCCTGGCCGGCAACCGCTCCTACGAATGCACGCCCTGGTCAATGCCGCTGCGGACCGTCTTCGGCTGGCAGAAGCCGTGCTACCTCGTCGGCGAGGGCTATGTCGAGACCTTCGCCGAGCTGATGGCGGACACCGACTGGGACCAGTACGGTGTCGGGCGGTACGAGAAATGCTCGAACTGCATGGTCCATTGCGGGTTCGAGGGCACGGCGGCGGCGGACGCGATGCGCCACCCGCTGACGCTGATGAAGGTCGGCCGGCGGGGCGTGCGGACGGAGGGGCCGATGGCGGCGGACATCGACCTGTCGAACGCCCGCCCGGCCGATGACGTCCACGCGACCTACGTCGAGCGCGAACTGGCCCGGATCGCGGCGGCGGACCCGGCGGGGATGAAGCGGGTGCAGCGGGCGGCGTAGGGATCGGGGAGCAGGGGGAGGCGTCCGCGCCCCGCCCTCCTTCCGCAGGCAGGCGCTCCGCGGATCGAGCGCCGACCGGGTGGGGGGCTGAGGCACGCCCGTTGTCCCCTCCGGGCGACCTACCCCTCCACCATCGCTGCGCGACGGTCCCCCTCCCCCTCCGGGGGAGGAACAACCTGGGGGCGCCCTTCACTCCTCCCCCGGAGGGGGAGGTGGCCCGCGCAGCGGGACGGAGGGGTAGCTCGATCCAGGGACCGCCGTCGCGACGATGTATCGAACCACGGCCTCCAAGTCGTTCAGCACGTCGGCGGCGGGCACCCGCAGCACGCGCACGCCCTGGCCGCGCAGCCAGTCGTCCCGCGCGGCGTCGTGCCGGGGCTGCGATCCGCGGCTGTGCGCTTCTCCGTCCACCTCGACGGCGAGGCGGTGCGCTGGGCAGAAGAAGTCCAGCACATAGCGCCCGGCCGGATGCTGCCTGCGGAACCGCAGCCCCGCCGGACGCGGGCGGAGCGCCTGCCAGAGCAGCACCTCGGGCAGCGTCATCGCGCGCCGGAGACGTTTCGCCAGCCGTTGCGTGTTTTTGGGACCGTGGAGCATGGGGCCACCTACCCCTCCACCATTGCTGCGCAACGGTCCCCCTCTCCCTCCGGGGGAGGAATAAAACGGGGCGGACCTTCTCACTCCTCCCCCCGGCGGGGGAGGTGGCCCGCGTAGGGGGACGGAGGGGTGGTTGGTTCGGGCACCGCCGCCGCCATGCCCGGATCGCGCTTGCGATGTTGGAGCGTCGGGTAGAGATGGGCAGGCGTTATGCCGCGCCCCTCGCCATCCATCGCCCGTCCTTTGCGACCCTGCGCCCGCGACCTCGCCGTCGAGAATACGGCGTTCCTGCACGCGCTTCGCGCCACCGGCAACGCCGACGCCGCCGCCGGCGCGATCGGGCGGAACCCGGCCACGATGCGCAGGCGCCGGCAGCGCGACCCCGATTTTGCCATGGAATGGCGCGCGGCGAGCGTCGTCGCGACGGCGCGGCTTCAGGACAGGCTGACCGGCCGGGCGCCGGGCGAGTGGAAGGAGGCGCCCCGATCCGCCTATCGGACGCGGG
>NZ_CAHJWW010000205.1 GCF_903643035.1 Sphingomonas bacterium
GCGGCCATCGCCGCCGCGTTGCGCGCCAGCTGCGCCGCCACCACCGCCGGCGCCTCCGCGGCCTCTGCGAACATGGACGTGGCGCTCATCGACTGGCCATCTGAAGCTCGGCCACGAAGTCGTAGCTGTCGCCGCGATAGAAGGACTGGGTGAACTCGACCGCCTGGCCGTCCGCGACGAACCCGCGCCGCTCGATCAGCAGCCCCGGCGCCTTCGCCTCGATCCCGAGCAGATCCGCCTGCCCGGCCGTGAACAGCACCGCGCGCAGCCGCTGGAGCGCGCGCACCGGCCGGTTGCCGGTCTTTTCCAGCGCGGCGTACAGCGACGTGTCGACCGCCAGTTCCGACCCCAGGTACCGGCTGGGAACCGACGTGTATTCCAGCGCCATCGGCACGTCGTCGGCATAGCGGATGCGGTGGAAGCGCAGCACCGGGCTGCCGGGGCTCAGGCCCAGCACCATCGCCTCCTCGGGCGTCACTGTGCCGGCCGAGCGGCGCAGCCATGTGCTGCGCGCGGTGCGCCCCCGCGACTCCATGTCCTCCGAGAAGGAGGAAAGCATCGAGAAGCTCTTCTCGACCCGCGCCGCCACGAAGGTTCCGGCACCATGCCGCCGCCGGACGAGCCCCTCCCCGACCAGCGCGTCCAGCGCCTTGCGCACGGTGATCCGCGATACGCCGAGGTCGGTGGCGATGTCCCGTTCGGGCGGCAGCGCGGAGTCGTCGCCCAGCCGCCTGTCCTCGATCGCCTCCCGCAGCGCGCGGTGCAGCTGCTGGTACAGCGGGGCCGGAGCCTGGTCGTCCAACGCCCCGATGACACGCGAAAGCTCCACTGCGCCCTTCCCACTGGCCATGCACGCGCCCGAGCACGAGATGTCCCGGCCGCGCAACCACGGACTGCTCATACCAATAAGCTAGTGGTATTATAAAGAGCTTTTTTGGTATTGCCAAAGCTGACGAATCCATGCCAGCTTCGAGTTTCCGGAAGTCGGAGGGTTGTACTCGCAAGGCGACCAGAGCGTCAGAGTGGCTCCTGAATGGTATTGTGCCAATCCGGCAAGCAAAGGGGGTTCTTTCCAATGCGCAAGTCCATTCTCATCGGATCGGCCAGCCTGCTGGCCATCGCCGCGCCCGCCCGGGCTCAGACGACGCCGCAGGTGCCGCCGCCGCCCACCGATGCCGAGACGCAGGACGACGTGATCGTCACCGGCATCCGCGCCTCGCTCGAAAAGGCGATCGACCTCAAGCGCGGCGCCGACAACCATGTCGAGGTGATCTCCGCCGAGGACATCGGCAAGCTGCCCGACAAGAACGTCGCCGACGCGCTGCAGCGGCTGCCCGGCGTCAACACGTCGTCGGCCGCGAGCGGCGAGGGCGGCTTCGACGAGAACGACCGCGTCAGCATCCGCGGCACCTCGCCCAGCCTGACGCAGGTGACGATCGACGGCCATGCCGCCTCGACCGGCGACTGGTTCGTCCTCGACCAGTTCTCAACGGTCGGCCGCAGCGCGAGCTTCGCCCTGCTCCCATCCGAGATCGTGAGCACCGTCGTCGTCAACAAGACGCAGGACGCCTCGCTGCTGGAGGGCGGCGTCGCCGGCTCGATCGACCTGCGGCTGCGCAGCGCGCTCGACCTCAAGAACCAGTGGATCGTCGAGGGATCGGCGCAGGGCGCGTACAACACGCAGAGCGCCCAGACCAAGCCGCAGATCAACGGCCTGATCGGCTGGCGCAACGCCGATGCCACGTTCGGCGTGATGGTCCAGGGCTTCTACGAGCAGCGCAGCCTGCGCCGCTACGGGCAGGAGACGCTGGGCTATTCGGCGATCACCGCCGCCAGCGCCACCGGCGCCGCCATTCCCTCGCTAATCGGCGTGCAGGCGCCGACGCTGATCGGCTCGACCTATTTCGAACAGGAACGCACGCGCAAGGGCGGCGTCGTCACCGCCAACTGGAAGCCGAGCGACAAGATCGAGTTCAAGGCGAGCGGCTTCTATTCCTTTCTCAACGCCAGCAACGTCAACGACAACTATCTGGCGTGGGGTTCGCGCGAGATCGACCGCAACGTGCCGACCAGCTACACGGTCAGGAACAACACGCTGGTCGCCGCGACCTTCCCATTGGTCGCGCCATCGGGCGCGTTCAAGGGCCAGCCGATCGAGGGCATCGTCGCCGACAACATCGTCCGGCCCGATGCGAGCGGCGAGAGCTGGTTCAGCAACCTCGATGCGACGTGGCACGCGACCGACAGGCTGACGATCAACGGCCAGGTCGGCTATACCCATGGCGTCGGCAACACGCCGACCTCGCCGTTCTTCGAGGTCGATGCGCCGACCGGCGTGTCCTACCAGCCGTCCGGCAACGGCTATGCGGTGCAGACCGCCAACATCAACCCGGGCAGCCCGGCCGGCGTCTCCAACGATTTCGCGATCAACGAGACGTTCCAGTCGATCGACAAGGAACTCTACGGCAAGATCGACGCCAGCTACGACATCGGCGACGGCCCGATCAGGAAGGTCGATTTCGGCGCGCGCATCGCGGCGCACGAGCGCAAGGTCGTCGGCTTCGACCGCGGCTGTACGCTGGGCGCCAACGGGCAATGCTATGGCGACGGGCTGCTCAATTTCGCCGCGGTGGACCCGGGGCGCTATCCCGGCGGCTTCAACGCCGACACGCTGGGCATTCCCGGGCTCCTCATCCCGATCGCCGGCACGCCTGCCGCGATCACCAGGGTCATCAACGCGATCACGAACCCGTTCCGCGGCCCGATCTCCAGCATCGTCCAGCCGGCGAACGAGTATTGGCCGGGCGAGTTCAAGGTCAAGGAGACCGATGTCGAGGGCTATGCGCTGGCCCATGTCGGCGGCGACAAGTGGCGGGGCAATTTCGGCCTTCGCGTCGTCAGCACCAGGGAAAGCGCGTTCGTCAACGTGCCGGTCAGCTGCGACCCCGCCGCGACGGCCGGCGCGACCAGGTGCGCGCCGGGCGTCATCACCAGCTCGGCCTATGGTCCGTTCCTGATCCAGGATGTGCGGCACACCTATGTCGACTTCCTGCCCAGCATCAATCTGACCTTCGATCTCGCCAGCAAGCTCCTGCTGCGCGTCGCCGCCGCCGAGACGCTGTCGCGTCCCGACTTCAGCGCCCTCGGCGGCACGGTGTCGCTGACCGACACCAACTTCACCGGCAGCGGAGGGAACCCGAACCTGAAGCCGGTCAAGGCGACGGTGTTCGACGGCTCGCTGGAATATTACTACGGACCGGGATCGCTCGCGGCGATCAGCATCTTCCACGACGAGCTGCAATCCTATGTGACGTTCGGCACCTCGACCGGCACCTATTTCACCCAGCTCGACAACACGTTCCACCAGTACAACATCTCGTCGCCGAGCAACACGACCGGGCAGTTGTCGGGAGTCGAGCTTCAGGCGCAGCAGCCGATCGCCTATGGCTTCGGCTTCCAGGCGAACGGAACCTATGTCGACGGCCACGACGTCGACGGCAATCCGCTGGTCGGCACGTCGAAGTTCACCTACAATCTGGTCGGTTACTACGACAAGGGCCGGCTCAGCGCCCGGCTCGCCTACACCTACCGATCGCACTACTTCGTCGGCCTCGACCGCAGCTCGGCGGAGAACCAGGACAGCTACGGCCAGCTCGACGGTTCGCTGAACTTCAGCCTGACCCGGAACGTCGCCCTGACCGTCGACGCGCTCAACATCACCAACAATCGCCTGAAATACTATGCGCAGAACAAGGACCAGCCGCGCGCGGTCTATTCCAACGGCACCCAGGTGTTCTTCGGCGCCCGGGCCAAGTTCTAGGGCGGATAGCCAAAGCGCGCCAGCCAGGGCGCGAGCGTCGGCAGGATCGGCGCGAGTTCGCGGCGGTACTGCTCCCACCGCCCGAGGCCGCGCCGGTTGAGGCCCATGCGGACCTGGCGGGCGCTCGGCGTGCGGATCGTGCGCTCGCGCGCCCGGGCCGCGAAATCGGCCATCGCCGGATGCGGTTCCCGGTCGAGGAAGGCGAGGATGCGGCCTAGTTCGGCATCGAAATCGTCGACCAGCGCCTCGTGGCGCACGTCCATCCAGCTGAGCGGCAGGCTGGCGCGGGCGCGCTCCGCCAGGGTCATGCAGGCGTCGTAGCAGGCGGCGGTCCGGGCAAGGTCGGTGAAGGCATAGGTCATCGCGTTGATCCGGAACGCTTGGCGAAAGCAGCTCAGCACCACGTCGCGCGGATCGCGCAGCGCGAACAGGATCTTCGCGCGCGGGAACAGCCGGGCGATGATCGGAAGGTACAGGGTGCCGGCCGGCTGCTTGTCGACGAACAGCCGTCCGGCGACATCGACGCCGCGCCTGCGCACCTCGCCCCAATAATGGCCGGCCCATGCTTCCGCCTCGCCTGCGTCGACGCGCATCAGGTCGGCGCAGGCACCGGCATCGGACAGGAACGCCTGATAGGCGGTGGCGAGTGTCGGCGCTTCCTCGAGCGTCGCGATCTGCGGATCGCCCGACAGCACATGCTCGAGCAGCGTCGTTCCCGATCTCGGGAAGCCGAGCAGGAAGACGTGGGACGCGGCGGCTTCCGGGATGATCGGAACGTCGAGCGGCCGCCACCCGGCCGAACACGCGTCGATCCACGATGCGAGGCGATGGAGCTTCGTGACCTCGTCCTCGCGACTCGCCGCCTCGACGGCGTGGAGGTCGCGCTGCATCCGCTTGCCCTCGCAAGCGGCCGCGAACGCCTCCGCGCCCTCGCCAAGATCGTCCAGCACGAGCCCGAGCAGCAGCAACGCCTCCGCCCGCTGGTCGCCGGTCAGGCGCCGGTCGCGCAACAGCCGGGTCAGCGCGTCGCGGGCGTCGGCGGCCTCGCCCCGCGCGGCTG
>NZ_CAHJWW010000206.1 GCF_903643035.1 Sphingomonas bacterium
GGTCGCGGCGGCGGCCGCGGGGGCCACCGCAAGCACCGCCGCCGCCAATGCCCGCAGTCCGGCGCGGAGGCCGACGCCCCCGGGCACGCTATCGGCTGTCATGATCACTCCTCGCCGTCGCGCCTGCCCGCGTCGCTTGCCCGCGCTCACGCAGTCGCGTCAATCCGTCAGGGCCGCCCCGCTGTCTCCTGCAGGGTTTTGTCGTTGCCCCGCGCGCACCGTGGCGACAGGGTGTGGCGATGCCGCCGCCCGCACCACCGCCCGCACCACCGACCGAATCGTACCACGTGCTGCCGGCGGCGCCGCCTGCGGCGTCGCTCTCCCGCCTGCCACTGACTGGCTGGGGCCGGGCGCTGGTCCGGGTCTACCGCGAGTCAGCCAAGGACAACCTTGGGCTGATCTCGGCCGGGGTCGCCTACTACGGCTTCCTCACGCTGATACCAGCGCTCGGCGCGCTGGTCATGACCTACGGGCTGGTCACCGACCCCGGTGACGTCGCCAGTCAGATGCGCGCTATCGTCCAGCATGTTCCCGCCGACGCCGCCAAGCTGATCGGCGACCAGCTAACCAGTGTCGTAACAACCGCCACGGGAAAGAAGGGGCTTGGTCTTGCTGTCGCTCTCGTTCTCGCGCTGTATGGGGCGATGAAGGGCGCGGGCGCCGTCGTCACCGCGCTCAACGTCGCCTACGAGGTGCCCGACGACCGCGGCTTTGTCGGCGCGACGCTGATCAACGCCGCGGTAACGGCGGTGGCCGTCCTCGTCTTCGTCGTCGCGCTGGTCTCGGGGTCGCTGTTCGCCGCGCTCGGCCACAGCCTCGGCGGCTCGCCGGTCATGGCGGCGCTTATCAAGGCCGGCTCGGCGGCGGCGACGGCGGTGATCGCGTTGACCGCTGTCGCTCTCCTCTACCGCTTCGCCCCGGCCCGGCGCGGCGCCCGCTGGCAGTGGGTGACGCCCGGCGCCATCGTCACCATGGTCGGTTTCCTCGTCGTCACTTTCGGCTTCGGCCTCTACGCCAAGAACTTCGGTCACTACGGCGCGACCTACGGCTCGCTGGGCGCGGTCGTCGTCCTGCTGCTCTGGCTCTACCTGTCGGCCTATGTCCTCCTCCTCGGGGCCGAACTAAACGCCGAGCCTGAGCGCGAAGTATCGGCAGGATAAGTTTGGAGCGGAGTGAAGCGGGTCAAGGCTTTGAGATCGCAAATCGAGATGAACGAATGGCAAGAGTCGGGAGAGAGGTTGGGCGCCACGAATGACTGTTTGTGGGGTCTTCGCTACTGCAATCTGCCTGCACGACTAGAAGAGACCGAGCGGAGCGTGCGTTGACAGCCCGAAACCGGGGCGCGCCTCAAGATATGCGCTATCCGGAAGCAAAACTAGGCTGCTTATCTTCGCTTCTTCGCCGCAGCGGTGACGGCCTTCACGTTCGTTTCGCCCGTTTCTTTCCGCATTGTCGATAGCTTAGCTTGAGGACAGAACTCTGGAATCGGATCTGGGAGATTCTTATTTTGTGTGTCTCCACGCTTCTGCTGGATCTGACCGGTTTTCGGCGGAGTTTTATCGCGATGGCGACCATCTAGGCCTGGTTCCTTCATCGTAGTGTCCTTTCTCATCGACGGGTGCGAGCCATCATAGCACAACAATACGCACCCCCGCACGTGAACGGGCGTCCGCTTTTGAGAGGCGGCTTAGGGTCGCTGAATGACCGAAGGTGGGGTCGAGCTCCCTAAGGTTACGACGGTCGGTCGACCCGCTGGCCGCGGTGTCTCGTCAGCTTCCGTACCAGCCCGTCGATGGCAGCGACGAGCCAAACCGCGCCGTAGATCACGGCGCTCCACCATGGGTAATCGTTGTAGACGCCGTAACGACCGAACGAGATCTCCTCGTCGCGCGCGTGGGCCTGGAACCCATAGAGGATGACGAGTGCGGCCGCCGGGAAACTTCCCAGGATAAGCCACATCGGTGGATCGAGTCGAAGGCGGCGGCCCGCGGCTTGGTATCGTGTCCGCGCGGCTCGCCGCCGCTCGCGCAGAGCGCTTAGTGATAATCGGGATGGTGCCAGCGGCGCGGTCGCGACTGCGCGGTCGCCTGCGTGGGACACGGTTCCGGCAGGCGTCGACGCGGGCACCGTTCGCGCCCTGCTGCCCCTCGTCGATCGGGCGGCCGAGGCGGCGGCAGCCGCGAGCGCTGCTGCGGTGGAGACCGCTCCGGCGGTAATAGCCGACGCCAGCGGAGGCGGGCCGGGCCGAACGGCCAAGAGATAGGCGGCCGTATCGGCGAAGAACTCGCCCTGCGCTTCGGGGCGCTCCTGCATCCGGAAGCTCGTCTCGTTGACCCCATCGGCCGAGACGTAGAAGGTGTACCCGTCCTCGTACGGCAAGAAGGCCGCTCCGCCGAAACGCCAGGTCTCACGGACCGGGTGGAGAGCGCCGTCATAATCCGTGAACGCTCGCACCACTCGGTAGCGAACGCCGATGCGAAGGTGGCCAACATCGTTGCGAATTGCATCCATGCTGCTCCCCCTTGCGGCGCCCGTGTGGCATTGGGCGGCAGCGACTGAGCGGGATAATATCCGCCAGCTTGCGCCTTAGTGCAAATTCGCGGCAGTCTGCTGCAGTGTCCGCTTATGAGCCCTCGCGAAAATTTCGGGAAGGCAGCTACCGGCTCCGTCAGACTCGGAGGTGGTTGCTGAATAAATGACCGCTATCGAGAGGCAGGCAAGGCAGGGCGACAGTCCGAAGTTAGGTCGTCGAGCTTTTCGAAGATCCTCTCGGCCAGATCGCCGCCTGCTGATCATTCGCTGACGCGACTGTCGCTGCTAGCCGACGTTGGCTTATCGTGCCACATTAGGTCTAGAGGGGAAGATCATGACGAAATGGCGGGGAGTTTATCGGCCGTATCTGCGGTCTGCAGTCCTCGCGACGATCCTAGTTACCGGTGGTGCGGTCATTGGACAGGGGGCATCGGCGGCAACTTATACCTTGATCCCGGCCTACACGGGCGTCGGCACCGAGACTGGCGTCCTTGGGATCAACAACGCCGGGTATATGACCGGCAACATCACCAACTCCGACGGCAGCGGGTCGGGCTTCCTGCGCAGCCCCGGAGGATTTTATACGTTGTTCAGCGACGGCGATTACGCGACGCTCGGCCGGGCGATCAATGCCGGCAACGTCATCACCGGCTATTCGTACATCGACGCGACCGACGACATCCGCACCGCGAACGAGTTTCGCCGCGATCCCGACGGCATGATCACGTTGCTACACAATCCCGTGACCGGCGACGCGCTCCACGGCATCGCGCAGGGGTCAATACCGCTGGCGTCATCGTCGGCGAGAACTTCACACAGATCGGTGCAATGAATTTTCGCCACGGCTACATCCTCGACGGCACAAGCTACACCGAGCTCTCGGTTTCGGCGGACTTCCGCGTCAAGACGGTCGGGCGCGGGATCAACGACGCCGGGCTGGTGGTCGGCTGGACACTCGACAACAACATCGGGGTGACGCGGGGGTTCGTCTACTCGGGCGGCGCGTACCAGCAGTTCGTCACCGACCCCAGCGCGGCCAACGCCTCGACGACCTATCTCGAGGCGGTCAACAACCACGGCCTTGCGTCGGGCGAATGGCTCGACGCTTTCGGCGATCCGCACGCCTTCCTTTACGACATACTCAGCCACGCATTCACCGAGCTGACACCGCCGGGCGGAGGCTCGTACGATGCCTTCGGCCTCAATGACCGCGGCCAGGTCGTGCTGACCAGCGCGTCGGGCATCAACTACCTGTACGACCCAGCTGGCGTTCCTGAGCCGGCGACGTGGACCATGATGATAGGCGGCTTCGTTTGCGTTGGTGGCTTCATCCGTCGTCGCGGAAGACTTCGGCCCGTTTGAACCGTTCCAATTTGACGTGACGAACTTCAGCTTCTGAAAACGAGTGTCGCGAGTCTGAGTGGCGGCTTGTGGCGCCTGGGGTCCCGGTTGGTCCGGCTACACGAGTGAAAATAGGTGCGATACCCCACCTCTTTTCGTGCCACACGGCCTAACTGGCAAAGACAGAGCGGGCCAACCCATGTTCGACGAACCCGGTTTTCCACGCGTCGCCGATTTGGATGCCGCCGCGCCCATGCTTTACACATACGTTTACTGCAGTCGCGCCGCCGAAGGCGTCGGCGACTTCGAAGTAAGTCGAATCGTTGAGTCGGCTCAACGCAGCAATTCCGCGAATGGCATCACCGGGGTGCTGGTGTTTGGCAGCGGCGTCTTTTTCCAATGGATCGAAGGGCCGGCCGCCCAAGTGCAAAAGCTAATCGAGAGCCTCCGTGCCGATCCGCGCCATTACGATTTCGTCTCGCTGGACTGGAGCGAGGAGAAGCGCGAGCGCCTGTATCCGAATTGGGAGATGGAGCGGGTAGAAGCAGACGACATCCGCTCGGTGCTGCGGGACGCACTCGGAAGCGCTCAAGACAAGAACAACATCGCGTCGCTCAAGCGTATTCTTGTGCACCTTGATTCGGGACAGCTGGAAGGACTTGGGCAAGCTAGTTAGGTTGTCAGCTGAAGCGCTTTGTTCTGTCCGTCTGCGCAGTGGTGGACGGTCAGTCTATGGCCGATCTTGCTCATTCACCTTAGCCTGCGGTTGGCGACGCCCCTACCAACGCCCACGATACGATCGAATGTACAAGAATCCGGATTAGGGACGGCTAAACTCGCGCCTTACGTCCGGTACTAGGGTCTTGAAAGCGCGGCGACGGTTTGCCGCCTTATGGTTCGGAGGTTGGATGGGGCAGCCAATTCGATCTCCGGCTATTGTTGTGGTGCGAAAGGCAGCCCGTCGAATGGCAACGGTTCGAGCTTGCGTCGA
>NZ_CAHJWW010000207.1 GCF_903643035.1 Sphingomonas bacterium
CCGCTGGGCACCGCCGACGTGGCGCCGCTGGTGCGCGACCTCGCGGACGAGCTGGCCGCGTTCGACACCGCGCTCGGCCTCGCGGAACGGCTCAACCGGATCGCGGGCACGATCGCCTGCCACGGATCGGTGCGCGCCGGGCGGGTGCTGTCGGTGGCGGAGATGAACGCGCTGCTGCGCGAGATGGAGACGACGCCGCATTCCGGCCAGTGCAACCACGGCCGGCCGACCTGGGTCAGGCTGGCGCTAACCGACGTCGAGAAGCTGTTCGGGCGCTGACCGCCCGAACGCGAAAGGCCGCCCGGATCGCTCCGGACGGCCCTTCGCGACCAGTCGACGCGGCTCAGCCCAGCGCGGGGCCGGCGCCGCCGTCGGCGGTCGCGCCCGGTTCCGCGTTGGGATCGTAATCCTCGACGAAGCCCGCCTCGTCGCGCTCGTACATCGAGGCCATGACGTCGACGCCCTGCGCCTGCATCTCGGCCTCCTCGGGCGAGCGGGCGACGTTGACCTTCACCGTCACCGACACTTCGGGGTGCAGCGACACCTTCACGTCGTACACGCCGATCGCCTTGATCGGCCTGTCGAGCACGATCGCCGCCTTGGAGACCTTGTGCCCGTCCGCCACCAGCGCCTCGATCAGGTCGCGCACCGCGACCGAGCCATACATCTGGCCGGTGTTCGACGCTTGGCGGATCAGCGTCACCGACGCGTTCTTGAAGGTCTTGGCCTCGGCCTCCGCCTCGCCGCGACGGTTGGCGTTGTCCGATTCGATGCGGGCGCGGTTGGCCTCGAACACCTTCCGGTTCGCCTCGTTGGCGCGCATCGCCTTCTTGCGCGGCAACAGGAAGTTGCGGGCAAAGCCGTCCTTCACCGTCACCACGTCGCCGATGGCGCCGAGCTTCTCGACGCGCTCCAGCAGAATGATCTCCATCTCCGCGGCTCCTTACTTAACGACGTAGGGCAGCAGCCCCAGGTGACGCGCGCGCTTGATCGCCTGCGCAAGCTCGCGCTGCTTCTTGGCCGCCACGCTGGTGATGCGCGAGGGGACGATCTTGCCGCGCTCGGACACGAAGCCCTGGAGCAGCCGGACGTCCTTGTAGTCGATCCGGGGCGCATCCTTGGCGCTGAACGGGCACGACTTGCGACGACGGAAAAACGGACGTGCCATTATGCGGCCTCCTCTTCGCGATCACGGCGGGGAGGGCGGTCGCCTCCACGGTCGCCGCGCTCGCCACCACGATCACCCCGGTCACGATCGCCACCGCCCCGGCCATCCCGGTCGCGCTCGCCGCGACGCTCGCGGTCGCGCTCCTGCTTGCGCATCATCACGGTCGGCCCGGCTTCCAGCTCGTCGACCTTGACGGTCATGAAGCGGATCACGTCCTCGTTGATCTGCGTCTGGCGCTCCAGCTCGGCGACCACGCCCGCGGGCGCGTCGATCTCCAGCATCACGTAATGCGCCTTGCGGTTCTTCGCGATGCGATAGGCGAGGGACCGCAGCCCCCAGGTCTCGGTCTTCACGACCCTGCCCTTCATCTCCTCGACGATCCTGGTGGCGGTTTCCGCCAGCGTGTCCACCTGCGCCTGGGCCAGGTCCTGGCGCGCAAGGAACACATGCTCGTACAGAGCCATGCCTCTAATCTCCTGCCGATCGCTGACGCCGCCCCATGCGACGCCCCTCCGGCTGTCTTCCAAACGGATCGGGCGGCGGCCATGCCGGCCGTCGCCCGATCCCGGCTCCATGGCCGATCCGCCCGCGAAACGCAACCGTGGCGCCGGGCGCGGGTTTCGCTTAACCGGGCGGGCCACAGAGGAGAGGATGACGATGCGCGCGTTCGTGTTCCCGGGCCAGGGCAGCCAGTCGGTCGGCATGGGCGTCGCCATCGCCGATGCGAGCGCCGCCGCGCGCGAGGTCTTCCAGGAAGTGGACGAGGCGCTGGGCGAGAGCCTCTCGCGCCTGATGGCTCAGGGTCCCGCCGACGAGCTGATGCTGACGCAGAACGCGCAGCCCGCGATCATGGCCAACGCCATCGCGACGCTGCGGATGCTGGAGAAGGACGGCGGCGTCCGGCTGGCGGCAAAGGCGGACTATGTCGCCGGGCACAGCCTGGGCGAATATAGCGCGCTGTGCGCCGCGGGCAGCTTCGACCTGCCCGTCACCGCGCGCCTCCTACGACTGCGCGGCCTCGCGATGCAGGCGGCGGTCCCGGTCGGCGAGGGGGCGATGGCCGCGCTGCTGGGCGTGGACCGCGACAGGGCCGACGCGATCGCCGGCGCCGCCGTCGACTCGATCATGGCCGAGCGTGGCGGCGCCCCGCTGGTCTGCGCTGTCGCGAACGACAACGATCCGACTCAGGTGGTGATCTCCGGACATCGCGTGGCGATCGAGCGCGCGGTGGCGCTGGCGAAGGAGATGGGGGCGAAGCGCGCGCTGCTGCTGCCGGTGTCGGCGCCATTCCACTGCTCGCTGATGATCGACGCGGCCGCCGCGATGGAGGATGCGCTGCTCGACGCGGACATCGCCGCGCCGCAGGTGCCGCTGTTCTGCAACGTCGACGCGGTGGCGATCGCGGAGCGGGGCGCGATCCGCGTCGCGCTCGTCGCGCAGGTGACGGGCATGGTCCGCTGGCGCGAGACGGTGCTGGCGATGGCGGCGGCGGGCGTGACCCAGGTGGTGGAGTTCGGCGGGAAGGTGCTCGCCCCGATGGTGAAGCGCACCGTTCCCGACATGGAGGCGATCAGCGTCGTGTCCCCCGCCGATGTCGAGGCGCTGGCAAGGGCGCTGTGACGGGAGGACGATCCTTGAAGCACCCTCGCCTCGCCATTCTTCCCGCCCTCGCGCTCGTCGGGGCGGCGCCCCCGGCGGTCCGGCGGATCGAGCTGCCGGTGCGCGCGGTGACGCTGTCGAACGGCACTACGCGGTTCGGGGTGCCCGTCCGGATCACGGGGCGACAGGTGGAGGCGGGGCTCGATACCGGCTCCACCGGTCTCCGGGTGATGGCGCGCGCGCTGCCGGCCGACGCGGCGAAGACCGGCGGCGGGGTCCGGTATGCGTACGGCGTCGGCACGCAACTGAACGGCGTCGAGGTCGAGGCGACCGTCGCGTTCGGCGACGGCGCGGCCATGCCGGTCCGCGTCCAGCGCGTCGAGACGCTGTCGTGCACCTCCGACAGGCCGCGCTGCCCGGCGCTGGGCGCGGATCCCGCCACCTTCGGCATCCAGGGGGACGGACTGCCGAACGAGGGCTTCGCGGCGATCCTGGGCGTCGACCTGCGTCGCGACCGCCAGCCCAACCCGTTCGAGGCGACGGGCGCGCGCCGCTGGATCGTCGAGCTGCCGATGCCGGGAAGCGCCACGCCCGGCCGCGTCATCCTCGATCCCACCGCCGACGAGACCGCCGGCTACCGCGTGCTGCGGTTCCGGGACGACGACTCGCTGCCGGCCTGCATCGACGGTCCCGCTCCGCTTGGCCGGGTGTGCGGCCCGGCGACGATCGACTCCGGCGCTCCAGGGCTGCGGGTGGTCCAGGCCGCGACGCACCGGCCGGTGCCCGACGGCAGCCCGGCGACGATCGCGATGGGGGATGGCGGGGGCGGTACGGCCGCCGTGTCGATGGACGTCGTCACCGGCCGGCGCGACCAGGCCAGCCGGCTGATCTTCGAGCGGCGCGCCGACGCCGCATCGCCGCGGCTGTTCCTGGGCATCGCGCCCTATTACCGCTTCTCGATCCTGTACGACGCCGACGCGCGCACGATCGGCTTCAGGCCCCGCTGACCCAAGGACCCCGCATGTTCGATCTTTCAGGCATGACCGCGCTGGTGACGGGCGCGAGCGGGGGCATCGGCTCCGCGATCGCCCGCGCGCTCGCGGGGCAGGGGGCGACCCTCGCGCTCTCGGGCTCCGACGCGGACAGGCTGGAGGGGTTCCGCGCCGGGCTTTCCGACGGCCGGGACGACGGTCATCGGGCGCTGGTCTGCGACCTTTCGGACGGCGCGGCCGTCGACGCGCTGGTGCCGCGCGCCCTGGAGGCGCTGGGCGGACGTGTCGACATCCTGGTCAACAACGCCGGCGTCACGCGCGACAACCTCGCGATCCGGATGAAGGACGAGGAGTGGGACACGGTGATCCGCGTCAACCTGGAGGCGGCGTTCCGGCTGATGCGCGCCGCCGCGCGGCCGATGATGAAGGCGCGGTTCGGGCGCATCGTCTCGATCACCTCCGTCGTCGGCGCGACCGGCAATCCGGGGCAGGCGAACTATGCCGCGTCCAAGGCCGGGCTGGTCGGGATGAGCAAGGCGCTGGCGCAGGAACTCGCGAGCCGCGCCGTCACGGTGAACTGCGTCGCGCCGGGCTTCATCCGCTCGGCGATGACCGACGGGCTGCCCGACGCGCAGAAGGCGGCGCTCGCCGCCCGCATCCCCGCCGGCAAGCTGGGCGGCGGCGAGGACGTCGGCGCGGCGGTCGCCTATCTGGCGAGCCGCGAGGCGGGCTACGTCACCGGCCAGACCGTCCACGTCAACGGCGGGATGGCGATGATCTAGGGACTTGCCCGTCTCCGGGGTGCGTCCTAGGGGCCACAACATCCTGCAACCCATCAAGAGGGACCAAGTCATGAGCGAGACCGCCGACCGCGTGAAGAAGATCGTCGTCGAGCACCTCGGCGTCGAGGCCGACAAGGTCACGGAGGACGCCAGCTTCATCGACGACCTGGGCGCGGACTCGCTCGACATCGTCGAGCTGGTCATGGCGTTCGAGGAGGAGTTCGGCGTGGAGATCCCCGACGACGCCGCCGAGAAGATCACCACCGTCAAGGACGCGATCACCTATATCGACGAGCACAAGTCGTAAGGC
>NZ_CAHJWW010000208.1 GCF_903643035.1 Sphingomonas bacterium
GCCCAGGCCGCGTCGGCGAGGAGGCCGCCACCCGCGAGGATGGACGCCGAGGCGATGCGCAGCACGTCGCGGCGATCCGGGCGGCGCTGCGGTCCCACGCCGGCGTCCGGCGCGAACTGGTCGGTGGCGATGGCGTGTCTCCTCTATCTCGTGTCGATCGGCGCGCGTCAGGCCAGGTAGCGTTGCCGCTCCTCGATCCGGGTCGCGCCATGGGCCGCGAGCGCCTCGGCCACGAACCGCGCGAAAGCCTCGCGGAACCGGTCGGTCGCGAAACGCTGGGCGCTGGCGCGGCAGGCGGCCGGGGTGATCGTCTCCCGGATCGCCTCGAAACGCGTCACAGCGTCGACGATCGAGTCCACCGACTGTTCGGCGAAGAACAGTCCCGACCGACCCGGACCGGCCTCTCCGCGCACCGTTTCGAGCGCGCCGCCCCGGCCATAGGCGATCACCGGCGTGCCGCATGCCTGCGCCTCGACGGGGGCGATGCCGAAATCCTCCTCGGCGGCGAACAGGAACGCCCGCGCCCGCTGGAGGTGGGCGACCACCACGTCGTCGGGCTGCTTCCCCATGATCGTGACGTTGGGTCCCGCCGCGGCGCGCACCGCCGGCATCTCCGGCCCGTCGCCGATCACCACGAGGCGCCGCTCGGGCATGCGCCGAAAGGCTTCGACGATCAGCGGGATGCGCTTGTACGGCACCAGTCGCGACACGGTGACGTAGACGTCGTCCCTGTCGTCGCTCTGCGCGAACCGGTCGACGTCGACGGGCGGATAGATGACTGCCGCCTCGCGACCGTACAGGCGGCGGATGCGCCGCGCGATGAAGACCGAGTTGGCGATGAAATGATCGGTGCTGTGCGCCGACTGGATGTCCCAGAGCCGCATGTAGTGGAGGATCGCGCGCGCCACCATGCCCTTGATGCTGCGCGTCATGTTCGCTTCGGCGAGATACTGGTGCTGCAGGTCCCAGGCATAGCGGATCGGGCTGTGCGTGTAGCAGATGTGAAGCTGCTCGGGTCCGGTGATGACGCCCTTGGCCACCGACGCGGAAAAGCTGAGCACCAGATCATAGCCGGTCACGTCGAGTTGCTCGATCGCGATCGGCATCAGCGGCAGGTAGCTGCGGTAGCTCTTGCGCGCGCGCGGCAGGCGCTGGATGAAGCTCGTCGTGATGCGGCGTCCTTTCAGGAAACCGCGCTCATGCTCGGGCAGAAAATCGACGATGCAGAACAGGTCGGCCTGCGGGAACAGCTCCATCACCTGTTCGAGGACGGCTTCCGCTCCCCCCTTCAGGGTAAGCCAGTCCTGAATGATCGCTATTTTCATCAACCATACCGTTTCGAGTGTGAAGCATCGCGGGAGCGGCGGCGGCCCCGTCGCGATGGCGTGGAGGCGACCCGCGTGCCGCGCCGCGCGACGCGAGCGCCTTTCCGAACAGCCGGACCGGCCGCCGTGGGCACGAGGTCGGTCGCCCAGGGGAACGGCGCCGTGCCTGCTCCGCGCCTTCCCCGAACACTCCAGGCGCCTGCGCCCACGGGCCGCGCCCCCGTCGATACGCCGGTGCGTCCCTGACCGGTGACCGGCGCCATCCCAATACCTCGCGACGCCCATACGACCACTGGCCATAGCCAATAGTGGGGGCGGGATTACTCCGAAAGGTGATGCCATCGATCGGACGGTTCCGCAAGAAGCACGCTCGGCCCTGTCCGATGAGGTCGATGTCCCAAGCTCGACGGCGCCTGTTGCGTCGGGGTGGTCATACGGCCGGCGGCGATGCGGGTGGCGGCGATGCGGGCACGGCCGGCCGCGCCGACCGGCTTTCCTGGGTCAGCTATGGTCGGCGATGATCCGCCAGCCGGCACGCGTCCGGTGGAACAGCAGGCTCGTCAACCCCTCCACATCGGCGGCGCCCGCGCGGTGCAGGCGGAACCGACCGACGACGAAGGCATGCGCGGCATCGATCAGGTGGAAGTCGAGGAACACCACCGACAACTCGCCCTGCGTGCCATGCGCCTCCGCGGTGAAATGCCTGGCATAGACGGCGCGGATGCCGGAAAAGCCGCGCGTCTCGGTCTTGCCGCTGATGTAGACCGTTTCGGCGCCAGGCTCGTAGACCGCCATGAAACGGTCGAGGTCGCCGGCGTTCCACCCGCTCGCGCTGCGGTCCAGCGCAGCCTGGACGGCGACGCGGGCGGCGCCTTCGGGCGCCGGCGCGGCGGTGGCCGGCGTCGCCAGGACGGTCGCCATGATCGCCGCGATCCGTCCGATCATGCGCCTGCCCCCGTGTTTCAGAAAGAACTCCGCGCGGTGACGCCGATCGTGCGCGGCTCGACCCTGATCCGTCCCTCGAAATCGAACGGAGTGGCGGGCAGCGCGCGCAGGACGCCCCCGCTGTCCGTGGCGTTGCGGACGAAGGCGGACAGCTCGGTCTCGCCGATATAGGCGCCGACACGCAGGTTCAGCAGGCCGTAGGCGGCCATGGCCCGGTACCGCGCCGCCGCCGTATCGAACTCCGTCGCCCGGCGCCCGACATATTGGTAGTTGGCCCAAAGGAGCCCGCGCACCCCCGGCCGCAACGGAAAGACGTAGTTGGCGGTGGTGCTCCCCGACCAGCGCGGGACGTAGGGCGCGCGGTCGCCGGCGACCGCGGCGAGGTTGGGCACGTCCTTGTCGAGCGCGGAGTGGGTATAGGCGCCGCCGCCGCTCAGCGTCAGCCCCTCGACTGGCTTCAACGTCGCCTCGAGCTCGACGCCCTTGCTCGTCAGCGAACCGGCGTTCTCGCGAAAGCCGAAGCCGCAGTTCAGGTCGCGGTTGGTCTGGATGTCCTTCCACTTGATGAGGTAGCCGCTGGCGTTGATCGTAATCCGGCGATTGTCGAACGAGGTCTTGGTCCCGATCTCGTAGTTCCACAGCTTGTCGGGGCCGTATACGGACGGGTCGCCGGTGCGCTGGATACCCGCGAGCTCGGTCGCGCAGACGTTCTGCGGGATGACGTCGTTGATGCCGCCGAACCTGAACCCCTTCGCGGCCTGGGCATAGACGAGCTTCTGGTCGTCGATCTTGTAGGTCAGGTTCACCTTGGGGTTGAAGCCGTCGGTCTTCAGCGTGCGCGGGCCGGTCGCGGTCACCCCGCCGTTGAACAGCCCGCTGGAGCGAAGGCTGTATTGCTCGTGCCAGTCGAAGTATCGCACGCCCGCGGTCAGCGTGAAGCGATCGAGCGTGTAGCCCGCTTCTCCGAACACCGCGCCCTGATGGACCCTGATCCTCTGCTGGCCATAGAACAGGAAGTCGGTCGGCGCGCCGAAATCGTTCGGTGACGATATGCCCAGCTCGGCGTCGATGCCGGGCACCGGGAAGGCGTTGAGATAGTCCCGCTTGCGGGTGTTGTAATAGACGCCGACCAGCCAGCGCAACGCGCTTGCGTCGGGCGACGCGATGCGGACCTCCTGCGTGAAGTCGCCGATGCTGGTCTGGTCGGCGAGCGCGGAGTGGAGGTCGGTGGTGATCGTCGCCAGCGTCTTGTCGAGCTGACGCCGGTTGATGAAGTGCATGGCGAGATACGAGGTGGACGAGGTCAGCGTCGGCCCGCCGGTGTCGTAGTTCACCGTACCGTTGTAGACGTCGTAGACGTAGTGCGAGTTTTCCCTGGATATGTAGGACCGGGTATAGTCGCCCTCGTCGATCGGCCGGGCACCGTCGCGGAAATTGTGGTGGAAGGCGCTGAGATCGACCACCAGGTTCGCGGTCGGCGTGACGCGCAACGCGGCGCGACCGCCCAGGGCGCGATTGCGGTTGACGTTCCTTTCGCCGGTCTCGATGTTGTCGATATAGCCGCCGTCGCGGTCGTAATAGCCGGTCACGCGAAGCGCCACCTTGTCGCGGACGATCGGCAGGTTGATGACGCCCTTGGCATCGTAGTTCGTCGCGCCGTGATCGGTGAACGACAGGTCGGCTTCCGCGCGGCCCTCGATCCTGGTGGCGTCGGGCTTGCGAGTGATGAGCCGGATCGCGCCGCTCATCGCGCCCGCGCCGTACAGCGTGCCCTGCGGCCCGCGCAGCACCTCGACGCGCTCCAGGTCGAACAGTCCCTGCTCGGGGTTGAAGCCGCTGACCGAGATCGGCGTCTCGTCGACATAGAGCCCGACCGTCTCCTGCGTCTGCGGCTCGTCCTCCGAGATGCTGTTGCTGGTGATGCCGCGGATGATGATCTGCGAGCGGCCCGGCCCGTTCTGATAGGCCGTCAGGCTGGGGACGCTCGACAGGAGGTCGGTGAAGTTCCGCGCGCCGAGATTGTCGATCTCCTTCGAGCCGACCGCCGTGATGCTGAGCGGTACGGTCTGGATCGACTCGGAGCGTTTCTGCGCGGTCACGACGATGTCGTCGGCGATGGGCGCGGAGTCGGGCGCGGCGGTCTGGCCCTGCGGCTGCACCTGCGCGGCGGCGCCCGTACTCAGCGCGATCGTCCCGGCCAACGTCAGCAAGACGGTCGATGCTCGCGTCATGATAACCCCTTTACCGCCCCGCCGTTCTGGCGTTTTGCAGCGCAGCAGGAACAATCAGATATTCGCGCGGGTGTCAAACGACGCAGACCTCAAGAACTCGCCCGACCCGGCGGCGTTGGTTCCCGATCCGCCGACATCACAACCAGCCGTTTAGTCTTGCGATCCGGCCGGCCTCCACGCGGTTGGCGGCGCCGAGCTTGGCGGCGGCGTCCGACAGGTAGTTGCGCACGGTGCCCGGCGCGAGCGCGAGGCGACGGGCGATGTCCTTGTTCGACAGCCCCTCGTCGGCGAGGCGCAGCGCGTCGCGCTCGCGGCCGGTGAGCGGGTCGGCGCCCGCGTCCCAGGC
>NZ_CAHJWW010000209.1 GCF_903643035.1 Sphingomonas bacterium
CCTTTCGACACCAGCGTCGGCAGCGTGTCGTGCGCGGAACCAACGCGTACCTCCCCCCGGTCCGCCAGCCCCGCCCAGCCGCGCACCGCCGCCCGGTCGGCGCCCAGCCAGCGGGGATCGAGCGCGAGCATGGCCGCGTCATACGCCCCCGCCGAATGGCCGGCGAGCACCAGCCGGTCGGGATCGCCGCCCGACGCGGCTATGTGCCCGCGCACCCAGCGTACCGCCGCGGCATTGTCCCGAAGGAATGCCGGGAAGCGCACCTGCGGCACCAGCCGGTAATCGGGGATCGCCACCACGAAGCCGCGCGCCGCCAGCGCCCGCCCGACGAAGGAATAGCCCGCTCTGGTGCCGGAACTCCACGATCCGCCATAGAAGAACACGATTACCGGACGGCTCCGGCCGTTCGCGGGGGTATCTTTGGGCGCATAGACGTCGAGCCGCTGGCGCGGGTCCGGCCCGAAGGCCGCGCCCCGCACCACCAGCCGGACGCCGCCGTCCTTGGGCACCACCGCGTCGAACGTCCGGAGCGGCGAACAGGCGGCGGTCGCGCCCAGCACCAGGCCGGGCAATAGGCCCGCGCTCCGCCGGAAGCTCCGCCCGAGCCCCGGCCTGCCCATCTCTGGCCTGCCCGTCATCATCTTGCCCGTCGGTCGCATCGCATCCCAGTAGCAGCCCCGCGGCCGGACGTCAGCATGGCGGCCGGGGCATGGCGGCTGGACGGTTGTATTGGCCCGATCTTTTCCGCAGGACGCCCGTCGTGCCACCGCTCGCTCCTCCCCCGGCCGAGATCGCCGCCCCGCGGCCGTCGCTGGCGGAAAGCCACCGCTCGGTCGCGGTGGACGGCGGGTTCTGGCGTCGGCTCGCGGCGTTCTCGGGGCCGGGCTATCTCGTCGCCGTCGGCTACATGGATCCGGGCAATTGGGCGACCGACATCGCCGGAGGATCGGCGTTCGGCTATACGCTGCTGTCGGTCATCCTGCTGTCCAACGGCCTCGCGGTGGTGCTCCAGGCGCTTGCGGCGCGGCTGGGCATCGCCGCGGGGCTGGACCTCGCGCAGGCGTGCCGGGCGCAATATCCCCGGTCCGTGTCGGTCGCGCTGTTCGTGCTGGCGCAGGGCGCGATCGTGGCGTGCGACCTGGCCGAAGTGCTGGGCACCGCCATCGGGCTGCAGCTGCTGTTCGGCCTGCCGCTGATCGGCGGCGTGGTGCTGACCGGGCTCGACGTGTTCCTGATCCTCGCGCTCCAGCATCGCGGCTTCCGGCGGCTGGAGGCGTTCGTCGTCGCGCTGATGGCGATCATCGCGCTGTGCTTCGTGTGGGAACTGGTCGCGGCGCGGCCGGACATGGCGGGCATCCTCGCGGGGCTGGTGCCGCAACGCGCGGTCGTCGCGGACCCGGCGATGCTGTACGTCGCGATCGGGATCGTCGGCGCGACGGTGATGCCGCACAACCTGTACCTCCACTCCTCCATCGTGCAGACCCGCTCGTTCGCGCAGACGCCGGCCGGGCGGCGGGACGCGATCGCGCTGGCGGCGATCGACGGCACGCTCGCGCTGACGCTCGCGCTGTTCGTCAACGCCGCGATCCTGATCCTGGCGGCGGCCGCGTTCCACCGCGCCGGGCGGACCGACGTCGCGGAGATCGCGGACGCGTACCGCCTGCTGTCGCCGCTGCTCGGCGCGGGCGCGGCGAGCCTGGTCTTCGCGGTCGCGCTGCTCGCGTCGGGCCAGAACTCGACTGTCACCGGCACGCTTGCGGGACAGATCGTGGCGGAGGGGTTCCTCGACTGGCGGCTGGCGCCGTGGGTTCAGCGGCTGGCGACGCGCGGGCTTGCGATCGTGCCGGCGGCGGTCGTGGTGGCGGCCGCGGGCGGCGCCGGCGCGACCCGGCTTCTGGTGCTGAGCCAGGTGGTGCTGAGCTTCCAGCTGCCCTTCGCAGTCGTGCCGCTCGTTCAGTTCACCGGCCGCGCCGGCCTGATGCGCGGGCACCAGGCGCCGCGCTGGCTCGGGGCGCTGGCCTGGGGCATCGCGGCCGTGCTGATCGCGCTGAACCTGAAGCTGCTCGTCGATTTCGTCACCTGAAAGGACCCTCCATGAAGATCAGCGCCCGCAACCAGTTCGCCGGCACCGTCACCGCGGTGCATCCCGGCGCGGTCAACGCCACGATCAAGGTCGACATCGGCCATGGCAACACCGTCACCTCGTCCATCACCAACGAGGCGCTGGACGACCTTGGCCTCGCGCCCGGGGACGCGGTGACGGTGATCGTCAAGGCGTCGGACGTCATGATCGGCAAATAGCCGGAACTCCGAACCTTATCCGAGGTTTGGGAACCAGCACCAGGAGATCGTCAGTTGACCAGCGCCGCCCACGACACCGCCCGCTACGCACCCCCCGTCCGCTACACGCCGGACGTCGAGCGGCCCCAGCCCGACGAGGGCGAGACGATCGGCAAGCTGGAGGAGCAGTTCCAGCACATCCTCGACACCACGTCCGAATCCTACGGCCATGCGGTGCGCGCGGTCCACGCCAAGGCGCACGGCATCGCGCGCGGGACCTTCACCGTGGCGCCCGGCCTGCCCGCCGAGCTGGCGCAGGGCCTGTTCGCCAAGCCCGGGACGTTCGAGGCGATCCTGCGCATCTCCACCAACGCCGGCGACATCCTAGACGATTCGATCTCGCTGCCCCGCGGGCTGGCGCTCAAGTTGCTGGGCGTGGACGGCGAGCGGCTGCCCGGTTCGGAAGGGGAGACGACGCAGGACTTCGTGTTGGTCAACGGCCCCGTCTTCGCCGCGAAGGACGCCAAGGCGTTCCTGGGCAACCTGTCCCTGCTGTCCAAGACCACCGACAAGGTGGAAGGGCTGAAGAAGGCGCTGTCGGGCGTGCTGCACGCGACGTCCGCCGCGCTGGGCGCGGTGGGCATCGAGAGCGCGACGATCAACCAGCTCGGCGGCGCGCCGCAGGTGCATCCGATGGGCGCGACCTATTACAGCCAGACGCCGTTCCGGTTCGGCGATTACATCGTCAAATGGGCGCTCAAGCCCGTGTCGGCGGCGCTGACCGGGCTGACCGATGAGACGATCGCGATCCACGGCCGCCCCGACGCGATCCGCGAGGACGTCAACCGCGACATGGTCGAGCATGGCGGCACCTGGGAGTTCCAGGTCCAGTTCAACACCGATCTCGACGCGATGCCGGTCGAGGACCCCACGGTGGTCTGGGACGAGGAGGCCAGCCCGTTCCGCACCGTCGCGACGCTGGTGGTGGAACCGCAGGCGGCATGGGTCCGCGGCGTCACCGACAAGACGGACGACGCCCTGGCGTACAACATCTGGCACGGCCTCGCCGCGCACCGGCCGCTGGGCGGCATCAACCGCGCGCGCAACGAGACCTACAGGAAGTCGAGCGCGTTCCGGGGCAATTACAACGGCTGTCCCATGCACGAGCCGGCGACGCTGGCGGAGGTCGCCTGACCGCCGGACGGTCCGGCGCCCCGGACCGGCACGCCGGCTAGGCGGGGCAGGCGGGCGGGAGGTGCGGCGTCTTGCCGCGTTCCCGCTTCGCCGATAGCGTCCCGCGATGCATCGGACTCCAGCCGTCGTCGCCATCGCTGCCGTCGCCGCCGCGCTGCTCGCGCCGCTTTCCGCCGCCACTCAGTCGTCGGAGGCGGCGCGCTGGCGGGCGAAGGCGGCGCGGGTGACGATCGTGCGCGATGACTGGGGCATCGCCCATGTCCATGGCCGCGCCGACGCGGACGCGGTGTTTGGCGCGATCTATGCGCAGGCGGAGGACGATTTTCTCCGCATCGAGGCGAATTACCTAACCGCGCTCGGCCGTACCGCGGAGGCGGAGGGAGAGGGCGCGATCTGGGCCGACCTTCGCGAGCGGCTGTTCGTCGATCCCGAGGCGTTGCGCGCCGACTATGCCGCCAGCCCGCCGTGGCTGCGCGCGCTGACCGAGGCGTGGGCGGACGGGCTGAACTTCTACCTCGCCACCCATCCCGACGTGCATCCAAAGGTGCTGACCCGGTTCGAGCCGTGGATGGCGCTGTCGTTCACGGAGGGCAGCATCGGCGGCGACGTCGAGCGGGTGGACCTCGCGCGGCTCGCCGCCTTCTATGGCGGGACCGCGCCTAAGCTGGCGCTGGCGAACGACGAGCGGCTGCGCGATGAGCCGAAGGGATCGAACGGCATCGCGGTCGCGCCCAGGCTGACCCGCGACGGCCATGCGCTGCTGCTCATCAACCCGCACACCAGCTTCTTCTTCCGCTCCGAGCTGCGCATGGAGAGCGACGCGGGCCTCCACGCCTATGGCGCGAGCACCTGGGGCCAGTTCTTCCTGTACCAGGGGTGGAACGAGCATCTGGGCTGGATGCACACCTCCAGCGGCGTCGATACGGTGGACGAGTTCGCGGACCGGCTCGTCTCCTATCGCAGCGGCCCGGAGGGCTATGTCTACGGCCGGGAGCAGCGGCGCTTCACCGTGAAGCCGATCGCGATCCGCTATCGCCTGCCGGACGGCAGCCTCGGGACCCGCAGCTTCAAGGCCCTCTACGATCATCGCGGCCCGGTCGTGCGGCTGGAGGGCAATCGATACGTCACCGTCGCCCTCATGAACCGTCCCGTCGCCGCGCTCGAACAGAGCTGGCTGCGCACCCGCGCCACCTCGTTCGCCGGCTACATGCAGGTCGCCGCGCTCCGCGCCAATTCGTCCAACGACACGCTGCTGGCATCGAGGGAGGGCACGATCGCCTATCTCCACCCGCAGTTCGTGCCGGTGCGCGACGACCGGCTGGACTGGCGCGCGCCGGTCGACGGCAGCGACCCGGCGGCCGAGTG
>NZ_CAHJWW010000210.1 GCF_903643035.1 Sphingomonas bacterium
ATCATCGTTTACGGCGTGGACTACCAGGGTATCTAATCCTGTTTGCTCCCCACGCTTTCGCACCTCAGCGTCAATACATGTCCAGTCAGCCGCCTTCGCCACTGGTGTTCTTCCGAATATCTACGAATTTCACCTCTACACTCGGAATTCCACTGACCTCTCCATGATTCAAGCGATGCAGTCTAAAAGGCAATTCCAGAGTTGAGCTCTGGGCTTTCACCTCTTACTTACAAAGCCGCCTACGTGCGCTTTACGCCCAGTAATTCCGAATAACGCTAGCTCCCTCCGTATTACCGCGGCTGCTGGCACGGAGTTAGCCGGAGCTTATTCTCCCGGTACTGTCATTATCATCCCGGGTAAAAGAGCTTTACAACCCTAAGGCCTTCATCACTCACGCGGCATTGCTGGATCAGGCTTTCGCCCATTGTCCAATATTCCCCACTGCTGCCTCCCGTAGGAGTCTGGGCCGTGTCTCAGTCCCAGTGTGGCTGATCATCCTCTCAGACCAGCTAAGGATCGTCGCCTTGGTGCGCCTTTACCACACCAACTAGCTAATCCTACGCGGGCTCATCCCTCGGCGATAAATCTTTGGACTTACGTCGTCATCCGGTATTAGCAATCGTTTCCAACTGTTATTCCGAACCAAGGGGTAGATTCCCACGCGTTACGCACCCGTGCGCCACTAAGGCCGAAGCCTTCGTTCGACTTGCATGTGTTAGGCATGCCGCCAGCGTTCATTCTGAGCCATGATCAAACTCTCAAGTTTATGTTCCACGCGATCGGAGGGGAAAACCTTCGATTGCGCAGCTCATTTCAAGGAGCCTGCCTGCACTTAATCTTACGTATGGATACGTGAAGGACGTGTAGGCAGGCTTAACTTTTACCGAGCACCCGACGCCTTGAACGCCGGACCCGGAGCCGCCGCCCACATGTCCCTTCATCTTGACCAACAATGTCAAAGAGCGTCAGAAACAGACGCTTTAGCTACCCTCTTTTTGGGAGGGCTACCGGAGCGCCTGGTTTCTGGTGTCCGCCGGGGCAAACCGTGGTTTGCCGCTGCGGTGACGTCGCTCTAGGCCGGGTCGCTCAGGCCGTCAAACGCTTTTTTGCATTTTTCTGACGATCACATGGAAAAGGCTCGGAAAAGGGCCTTTTACCGCTTCCTTAGGGGGTCTGGACTACGGACCTCGGGATGTATCAGATCGACGCCGGACCGCACCAGTCAGCCGAATCGCTCGCGGACCGGGTGCGTCGCGCCGTCATCTGGCGGTCCGGGAGCCAGATCGTCGCCCAGACGGTGCAATGGGCGGCGACGTTTCTGGTGATCCGCATCCTGAGCCCCACCGATTATGGCCTGTTCGCGATGACCCAGGTCGTGCTGGTGCTGCTCAACATGCTCAACGGTTACGGTCTCGCGAGCGGCCTAGTCCGCCAGCGTGAGGTGAGCCATCGCGAGGTCCGCCAGCTGTTCGGAATGCTGTTGCTGCTGAACGGGGGTCTCGCGGCGGGCCAGTCGCTGCTCGCTCCCCTCGCCGCCGCCTACTACCGCCAGCCGATCGTGGCGGAACTGTTGCGCGTTCAGGCGCTGCTGTACCTCGCCACGCCCTTCATCGCATTACCACAGGCGTTGCTCGGCCGCGCGATGGACTTCCGGCACCAGGCCAAAGCCAATATCTGCGCCTCGATCGCCAGCGCCGCGACGGCGCTGGGCGGCGCGCTCGCCGGTTGGGGCGTATGGACACTGGTCGCGGCACCGCTGGCGATGTTCATGGTGCGTGCCGTTGCGTTGACGATCGCGGCGCGCTCGCTGGTCTGGCCGAGCTTCGACTTTCGGGGGGCAGGCCATCTTGCGCGCTATGGCGGGATCATGGCCGCAGGGCAGCTGACCTGGTTCGCGCAGAGCCAGGCAGACGTGTTCATCGCCGGCCGCTGGTTCACTCCGCACGTACTGGGTCTCTATACCACCGGCCTGTTCCTCACCCAGATCTTCGTCTCGAAGTTCGTGCCTCCGCTCAACGAGGTCGCCTTTACCGCCTATGCACGAATGCAGTCGCGGCCGGAGCTGCTGGCGGAAGGGTTCCTGCGCGCGGTGCGGGTGGTGATGCTCATCGCCCTGCCCTTCTACCTGGGGCTCGCGGCGACCGCCGGTCCGCTGGTCGCGACGGTGCTCGGCCCCAAATGGGTCGAGGCGGTGCCGGTCGTCCGGCTGCTCGCGTTGGCGATGCCGTTCATGACGCTCCAGATCCTACTCACCCCCGCATGCGATGCGAGGGGTCGACCGGGGATCGGAGTGCAGAACGGCGCGACCGGGGCGGCGATCCTGGCGCTCGCGTTCCTGATCGCGGTCCGCTGGGGAGCGACGGCACTCGCGGGGGCGTGGATCGTCGCCTATCCGGCCTATCTCGGCATCAGCCTGCGCCGTTCGCTGCCGATCATCGGCACCCGGGCGAGCGACCTTGCCGCGGCGATCGGACCGCCGGTCCTGGCGGCGAGCGCGATGGCACTGATCGTCACGACGACCGACTCGCTGATGCCAACGCTGCCTGCGATGATGCGCCTTGCGCTACTCGTAGTGATCGGAGGCGCAGGCTACGCCGGCTGGCTGGCCATCTTCGCCAGGCCGCTGCTGCGCGAGGTGGCGATCACGATCGGCCGGCAGCCCGCGTCACAGGCCCGCGTGCAGCCGGCCCCGCCGCTCTGAAGCGATGGTCCGGCGGCGCATGGCGACGTGCTTCAGTTCGCCTGACCGGCATCGGCCGGCTCGGCGACGACGCGGCGGCGGCGACGCGGCTTCACGACCGGTTCGCCCGAGTCGGGCTCGGCACTTGCCGAGACGCTGAGCGATGGCGGCAGCCGGTCGACGTCGAAACCCGACGGTTCCGCCTGCACCGGGACCACGCTCTCCTCGGGTCGCACCTTGGGCGGGCGACCGCGACGGCGTGGCACGGGTGCCTCCATGTCGGCGGCACGGACGGTCGACGCCTCCTGCAGCTCGGGCGACGGCGGGGTGATCCTCTCGTCCGCCGTCACCGGCATCTGGGCGGGAACCGACGGCTCGACGACGGGCTGCTCGGGCGTGCTCTCGGCGCGAAAGTCGCTATCGTTGCGCAGACGCGGGTTCTGCGTACCGTCGCGACGAGGCCGGTCCTGCCGCGGACGTTCGTCCGGACGTTGCTGGTCCTGACGTTGTTGGTCCGGACGGGGCTGGTCCGCGCGGGAGTGCTCGGGGCGGAGTTGCTCGGGGCGGGCGTCCTGTCGATCCTGCCGGGGTCGATCGTCACGGCGTGGACGGTCATCGGGGCGGCCATCCTGGCGCAGCTGCTGCCGCGGACGATCGTCCTGCGCCTGACGCCCATCCTGATTCGGCCGCCCATCCTGGCGATAGCGATCATCGGCGCGCGGCTGGTACTGGTCGGGCCGCGCAGGCTCTCCCTCCTGGCCGAAATCCTCGCCATCGCCGTCGAACTCGTCGTCGAACTCGTCACGGCCGTTGGCGCGTGCCTGCTGCTCCTCGAAGCGCGGGCGGCTTTCGGCCAGCACGCGGAAGTAATGATCCGCGAACTGGAGGTAATATTCGGTGTTCACCCGGTCGCCCTGGCGTTGTGCATCGCCGGCGAGCGCCTTGTACTTCTCGTAGAGCTGGCTGGCGTTGCCGCGTGCGCGGCTGTCGATGCGATTGCCGCTCTCGGACCGGCCGGGATTACCGCCCCCCACGCGCTGCTGACCACCACGGCCGCGACGACGGCCGTTCTGACGATTGTTGATCAATGCATTGTCCTCAACTGCAAAGGCCGGCCTTGCTCCCGGTAGGCATCCGTCCGTCACTCGATACGGCGGTTCGCCCGGCTGCATCGCGCGGCCCGAAGCGAGAATGGACTGCACGCCCGACATCGATCAAGTCGAAACCATGCGTCCCCAATCGAGCCTTACCCGCGAGCACCCGTATCTCCAAGCGAAAAGGTGGAACGTCGTCCGGACGGCGTCAAGGCGAAACGACTAGGCAACGATCCCGTCCCGCCAGGTCCCGGCGGCACGCGACCGACAGTCCCCGCGCACGGAACAGCGCGCCGGCCGCTTCGCCCTGATCCGCGCCGATCTCGATGCAGGCGACGCCGCCCGGCGCGATCTGGGCACGCAGAATGGGGGCGATCCGGCGATAGTCGTCGAGCCCGTCCGGACCGGCGAACAACGCGCCCGCCGGCTCGTACCGAGCCACCTCGTCGGGCAGCACCGTGCCCGCCGCGACATAGGGCGGGTTGCACAGGACGAGGTCGAACGCCTCGTTCGTCCCGCTCCAGTCGCCGGAACGGACGTGCGCGCGATGGGCACAGCCCAGCCGCCCGACGTTGCCGCCGGCAACGGCCAGCGCCGCGTCCGACGCGTCCAGCCCCACGCCGCTCGCGCAGGGCCACTCGTCGAGCGCGGCGAGCAGCAGCGCGCCCGACCCGGTGCCAAGGTCGAGCACCCTGCGCGGGCCTGCCGTGCCGGCGAAATGCGCGACCGCCGCCTCGATCAGCGTCTCGCTGTCCGCCCGCGGGATCAGCACGCCCGGCGCGACCGCGAGATCGATCGTCCAGAAGGCGCGGGTGCCGATGATGTAGGCGACCGGCTCATGCGCCGCGCGCCGGTCGGCGAGCGCGGCGAAGGTGGACGGGGCCGGATCGTCCAACCACCTCAGCAACATCGCCTCGCGCGACACGCCCAGCGCGTGCGCCATCAGCAGCTCGGCATCGAGGCGCGGGGTGGCGGAGGCGAAGCGCGCGGCGGCGGCGGCGAGGGCGTGGCGGATCGTGTCTTCTGCTCCCCTCCCGCTCGCGGGAGGGGCTGGGGG
>NZ_CAHJWW010000211.1 GCF_903643035.1 Sphingomonas bacterium
CGGATGTGGCGGCGGCGGTCGGCCTAGGTTCTCGGGAGCGCGCGTCGGGTGCCCGAGAAAGGAGCCGGACCCCGAAGCTGGTGCCCGGCCCGGGCCCGCTCCACCACCGCGCTTCGCGCGGCGGTCCCCTTCCCGTCCGGGGGAGGATCGGCGCGGGAGGTTATGCCGGGGTGACAAAGCGGTTCACCGGTGAGGATGGTCCCGCTACGACGCGAACGGATGGCCGCCGCGCAACCCCTGGACCTCGCGATCGTCGGTGGCGGGCTTGCCGGCGGGCTGCTGGCGCTGGCGCTGGCGGCGCGGCGGCCCGAGCTGCGGGTCGGGCTGATCGAGGCGGGCGACCGGTTCGGGGGCAACCATCTCTGGTCGTTCTTCGACGGCGACGTGGACGCGGACGGGCGGGCGCTGGTGGCGCCGCTGGTGGCGCATCGCTGGCCCGGCTACGACGTGCGCTTCCCGGGGCTGAGCCGGACGATCGACACCGGCTATCATTCGATCCCGTCCGAGCGGCTGGACGCGGCGCTGCGTGCGGCGCTGCCGGCCGAGCGGCTGTTCACCGGTACGGGCGCGACGATCGAGCCGGGCGGCGTCGGGCTGGCGGACGGGCGGCGGCTTCCGGCTGGCGCGGTCATCGACGCGCGCGGCCCGGGCGATCTGTCGCTGCTGCGCGGCGGGTGGCAGAAGTTCGTCGGGCTTCACCTGACGCTCGACGCGCCGCACGGACTGACGCGGCCGGTGGTGATGGATGCGACGGTGGAGCAGATCGACGGCTATCGCTTCGTCTACCTGCTGCCGTTCGGGCCGGCCGAGATCTTCGTCGAGGATACCTATTACAGCGACACGCCCGACCTCGACGTGCCCGCGATCCGGGCGCGGATCGCGGCCTATGCCACCGCGCGGGGCTGGCGCGTCGCGGGCGAGGAGCGGATCGAGACGGGCGTGCTGCCGGTGATCTCCGGCGGCGACTTCGCCGCCTATTGGGGCGCGGGCGGCGCGAAGGCGGGGATGCGCGCGGGGCTCTGCCAGCCGACCACCGGCTATACGCTGCCCGACGCGGTCCGGCTGGCGCTCAGGATCACAGCGGCGCCGGATCTGGGCCAGGCGGCGCTGGACCGGCTGACGCGCGAACACGCCGCCGCCGCGTGGGGCGCGCGCGGCTTCTACCGGCTGCTCGATCGCATGTTGTTCGGCGCGGCGGCGCCCGCCGAGCGGTGGCGGGTGCTCCAGCGCTTCTATCGGCTGCCCGCGCCCCTTATATCGCGGTTCTATGCAGGTCGTTCGACGCTGGCCGATCAGGCGCGCGTCCTGATGGGTCGGCCGCCCGTGCCGATCGGGCGCGCGCTGAAGGTGATGTGGCGATGAAGACGGCAGTGGTGATCGGCGCCGGATTCGGCGGGCTCGCGCTCGCGATCCGGTTGCAGTCGGCGGGCGTGCAGACGACGCTGGTCGAGGCGCGCGACAAGCCCGGCGGACGGGCCTATCACTGGGAGCGCGACGGCTTCACCTTCGACGCCGGGCCCACCGTCATTACCGATCCCGCCTGCCTCACCGACCTGTGGGCGCTGTCGGGGCGCGACATGGCGGCGGACGTCAAGCTCGTTCCCGTCTCGCCCTTCTACCGGCTGTCCTGGCCGGACGGGACCGTGTTCGACTATTCGAACGACGAGGTGGCGCTGACCCGCGAGATCGCCAAGCTCGATCCGGCCGATGTCGCGGGGTACGAGCGTTTCCTGACCTATGCCGAGGGCGTGTATCAGGAGGGCTATGTCAAGCTGGGCGCCAAGGCGTTCCTGGACTTCGCCTCGATGATCAAGGCGGCGCCGGCGCTGGCGCGCTACCAGGCCTGGCGCTCGGTCTATTCGATCGTGTCGAGCTATGTGCGCAACGAGAAGCTGCGCGAGGCGCTGTCCTTCCACACGCTGCTGGTCGGCGGCAACCCGATGAAGACCAGCGGCATCTATGCGCTGATCCACAAGCTGGAGCGCGACGGCGGCGTCTGGTTCGCGATGGGCGGCACCAACAAGCTGATCGGGGGCATGGTCGCGCAGTTCGAGCGGCTGGGCGGCGTCACGCGGCTGGGCGACGCGGTGACGGCGATCGACACGCTGGGAGACCGCGCGACGGGCGTGCGCACCGCCAGCGGCTGGTCGACGCCGGCGGACGCGGTGGCCTGCAACGGCGATGTCGTCCATTCCTATGCCGACCTGCTGTCCGGCAGCCGCGCGGGCCAGCGCACCGCGCGCAAGCTCAAGCGCAAGCGCTTCTCGCCCTCGCTGTTCGTGGTGCATTTCGGGATCAGGGGCGAGTGGCCCGGCATCCCGCACCATTCGATCCTGTTCGGCCCACGCTACAAGGGGCTGCTGGACGACATCTACGACCATGGCGTGCTGAGCGAGGATTTCTCGCTCTATCTCCATCATCCCACCGTCACCGATCCGTCGATGGCGCCCGCGGGGATGAGCACCTTCTACGCGCTGGCGCCGGTGCCGCATCTGGGCAAGGCGCCGCTCGACTGGGACGTGGTCGGGCCGGTGCTGGAGAAGCGCATCCTGGACGAGATCGGGCGGCGGCTGATCCCCGACATCCACGAGCGGATCGTCACCAAGTTCCATTACGCCCCGCCCGACTTCGCGCGCGACCTGTCGGCGCATCTGGGCTCCGCCTTCTCGCTGGAACCGGTGCTGACGCAATCGGCCTTCTTCCGGACGCACAACCGCGACGACCATATCCCCAACCTGTACTTCGTCGGCGCCGGCACCCATCCGGGCGCGGGCATCCCCGGCGTGGTCGGGAGCGCCAAGGCGACGGCGGCGCTGATGCTGGAGGACGCGTGACTGAGGCAGGCGACGCCACGGGCGGAACGCTGGATGTTAACCGGTCAACGCGAAAAGGTGTTGCCTTGAAGCGTCATGACCGCGCGGAAGCGGGTACCAGGCGAGCCATGACCCGCCGTACGCCAGGCGACGACGCCCAGCCCGGCGATCCCCACCGGTGGGGTGATTTCGGTGGCGGCGGTGATGGCATCGCCGACATGCCTTGCATTGGCGGCGGCGCGCGAGTCACCGGGTGAGTTCGCGAGCGAGACGATCAGGTCGACTTGCGCCATGAAGGAAATGGGCAGGTTTGGATAAGAGGCGAACTGCCCGAATTGACTGCGCACGGTGATGACGCCGATCTCATCGGTGGCACCTCTCGCGCCCCATAGGTTGGGCTCGCTAAGCCGGTTCTCCACCGCTTGGCGCATCAGGCGCATGGCCTTGAGCGAGTCATCGGGATCGTAGCTGGCGCCGTAGCTTGGCGACCGGGTCTCGTGCAGAAACAGCCGCTCCATCAACCCGGCTGGCGTGCTCAGGGGATCAAGGTGAACCGTCACCGACGACGCTTGCCACGGAGCACGACATACGTCGTTCCGTCGTCACGGCAGTGCGCGATTAATCCGCTGACATAGGCGCGAGTGACGCGCTTGATGCTACCGTCGATCTGCGCGTCGGTCTCGATCACGTCGTGCGCCAGGTCGATGGACGCGCCGGCGTCCGCCTGCTCGGCGCCGATCCGGCCGCTTGGGGCGGGACCGTAGCTATCGATCCGTCTCCCCTCTCGCCATTGGACAATCAGGACGCGGCGATCGCCCTCGCTGGTCGGGCTGGGCGGCTCACGCACATCTTGCACGACAGCGCAAAAATGGTTGACGCGTCGACGACCTTCCTCGTCCGCAATGCGCTGCAACTCCGGTCGGACGATCGCGAAATCGCGGCTAGTGGCCGGGCTCGACCAATGCGTGGAGGCCGACGCTGCCGACGCGAACGCCGGTCCCGCCAAGGCGAGCGCGATCAACGGAGGCCACCACGAAGGAGCTACGGGCATCCGTGACTTAACATATGGTAAGCCGGGGCGTTCCCCACCCAGCGACGACTTGTCGCTCAACGATGCTTCGCCTAGCCGGGAATGATGAAGCGTCTCGCGGTCTATTGCGGCTCCGCCACGCCGGCCGATCCCGCCTATCTCCAGCTCGCGCGCGCGGTCGGGCGCGGGCTGGCCGAGCGCGACATCGGGATCGTGTATGGCGGCGGCCGGCTGGGGCTGATGGGCGCGGTGGCCGATGCTGCGCTGGCGGCGGGCGGCGAGGTGATCGGGGTCATTCCCCAGGCGCTGGTCGATGCGGAGGTGGCGCATCGCGGGCTGACCTCGCTCACCGTGGTCGAGACGATGCACCAGCGCAAGCAGGCCTTCACCGACCTGTCGGACGGGTTCGTGACGCTGCCGGGCGGGACGGGCACGATGGACGAGCTGTGGGAGGCGCTGAGCTGGGCGCAGCTGGGCTATCACGCCAAGCCGGTGGGGCTGCTCAACGCGCTCGGCTATTATGACGGGCTGGTCGCGTTCTGGGACAAGATGGCCGAAGTCGGTTTCCTGCGGGCGCAGCATCGGGGGCTGCTGATCGTGGCGGACGAACTGGAGGCGCTGCTGGCGCGGATGGCGGCGGCCGAGCCGGTGCGGACGGTCGTCGCGATGAAGGCGGCCGGCCTGTGACCCCTCTTCGTCATCCCTGCGTCGGCGGGGAGCCATCGCCGACGCATGACCTGAGAGCGGCCTTCAGGAGATGGGCCCCCGCTTTCGCGGGGGTGACGACGGGAGCGTGACGCGGGACGAGCTGGTCGCGGCGGCGCGGGAGTCGATCGCGGTCGGCTCCAAGAGTTTCGCCGCCGCGTCGACGCTGTTCGATCCGGCGACGCGCGAGCGCGCGTGGCTGCTCTATGCGTGGTGCCGGCGGTGCGACGACATCGCCGATGGCCAGGAGGGCGGCGGCGCGCTGGCGCCGGTGGCGGA
>NZ_CAHJWW010000212.1 GCF_903643035.1 Sphingomonas bacterium
TGAGCGGCGCCGCCACCGCCGCCGGCGGGGGGAGTGGCGGCGTCGCCGGAACGCAGCCGACCAGCGCCAGGGCAAGCATCGCGGTGCGCGCGCCAACCGCCTTCACCGGACTTGTCCGTCGCCGGTCGCGCCCGTCGTGTCGACGCGGGTGATCACCGACATGCCGGGGCGCAGCCGATCGGCGAGCGGCTGGTCCGCGTCGATCGACAGGCGGATCGGCAGCCGCTGCACGACCTTGGTGAAGTTGCCGGTCGCATTGTCGGGCCGCAGCACGCTGAACTCCGAGCCCGTCGCCGGCGAGAAGGTTTCGACATGCCCGCGCAGCCGGGCGTCGCCCAGCGCGTCGATCTCGAACGTCGCCGCTTGGCCGCGCCGCATCGCCCGGACCTGGGTTTCCTTGAAGTTGGCGATCACCCACAGCTCGCGCGGGACGAGATACATCAGCTGCGAGCCCGCCGTCACGAACTGGCCCTCGCGCACGCCGGCCTCGCCGACCTGGCCGTCGCGCGGCGCGGTGACGACGGTATGCGACAGGTTGAGCAGGTCGGTCCGCACCGTCGCCTCCGCCGCGCGAACCTGCGCCGCCAGCTGCTCGCGCTGGACGATCGCGGTCTTCACCGCCTCGATGCCGACCTGGACGTTGGCGCGCGCCTTGACGAGATTGGCCTCGGCGGTCCTCGCCGACGCGATCGCCTGATCGCGCTCGCGGATCGATACCGATCCGCGGCTGGCGAGGTCGGCGATGCGCGCGGCGTCGACGCTCGTGCGCCGGCGCTCCGCCTCGGCGGACATGACGTCGGCCCGGCGCGCGGCGACGTCGGCGCGGTTGGAGGCGATGGTCTGGGTGGCGTTGTCGTAGTTCGCCCGGGCGGCGTCGACGTTCGCCTGATCCCGCGCGACCTGCGCGCGATAGGTGCTGTCGTCGATCCGCACCAGCTCCTGCCCGGCGCGCACATGCGCGTAGTCGGGCACGAGGACATGGGCGACATAGCCGGTCACCTGCGACGACAGCGCGGTCACCTTGCCGCGCACATAGCTGTCCTGCGTCGTCACCACCGGCGTCGCGAACGGCGGCAACCGCCAGGCATAGAGGATCAGCAGGACGCCGGCGAGCGCGACGAGGACCACCACGATGATCGCGATCCAGCTCAGCCGGCGCTTGGGCGGGGGCGCAGGCGCGGCATCCTTCGACCCCGCGTCCTGGTCGTCCGGCTTCTGTTCCGCCGATGGCTGGTCGGTCACGACGCTCCTCCTCCAGCGGGGGCCGGCGTCCCGCCCTGCTCCTTCGATTTGATCATCGTCAGCAGCGTCTGGATCGACAGCCAGGCGAGCAGCAGGAGCGCGAGCGCACCGGTTAGCCTGAACACGTCGTTATAGGCCAGCACGTTGGCCTGGAGCGTGGAAGCCTGCCCTAGCTGGCGGGTGCCCTGCGCCCGTTGCAATGCCGGGTCGGTCAGGACGGGCGCGAACTGGCGCGCCTGGCTTTGCAGCCGCTGCGCGACGATGGCATCCGTCGGGTCGATGCTCGCGTTGATCTGCGCGGAGTAGACCTGCTCGCGATGTTGCTGGATCGTCCCCAGCAGCGCCGAACCCGCGAGGCCGCCCAGCGTCTGGCTGACGATGAACAGCACGATGAAGGTCACCAGCTTCTCGAACCCACCCTTCAGCGCGCCCAGCACGCCGAAGATCAGGATCGGGCCGAAGAACAGGCCGTTCGCGAAGCCCAGCATCGCCTGACTGCCAAGGAATTGCTGCGGGCGCACCGAGCCGGTGGCGTCGGCGTCCAGGAAGGCGCCCGTCGCCATGAAGGCGAGCGCGACGATCGCCAGAACCGCCGCGCGCGGCGGCGTGAAGACCAACGCGGCGACGCCGACGCCTGCCGCCAACGACATGAGGATAATGGCATAATAGCCCTGCAACTGGTCCGGCCCGGCACCCAGCAGCCCCAGCAACCCGCTCGCGCCATAGGTCTGCTCCGACAGCACGAAGCGCAGCCCGAACGCGCCGAGCGCGAAGCGCATCGTGGAGCCGGCGAACAGCAGCTCGTGATAGATCAGCGGCGCGGGACGAACCTCCTCATAGACGAACGCCGTCGCCATCAGCACCAGCGCCGCGCACAGCGCGACCGCCAGCCAGGGATGATCCGGCCACCATTGCAGCCGCCCCTGCGTCAGCACCGCCACCACCAGCGCCAGCGCCGGACAGACGAGCAGATAGGTCAGGAGGTCGCCTCTTGCCAGGATCCTCGCCTTGGGGCTTTCCGGGAGCTGGAGCAGCGCCACCGCGGCGAGCGAGCAGAGCGCCAGCCCGCTCTCGAACAGGTAGAGGACGTGCGGTTCCTCGCTGAAGGTCAGCGCGGGCGAGACGACATAGGCGAACGGCGTCGCGGCCTGCGCGATCGAGAGCCCGACGATCAGCCCCCCCATGGAATGTTTCTGGCCGGCTGCCTGCAACATGTAGAAGATGGTCAGCGTGGACAGCGGCACCGTCGCGAACCCGCACAATGCCCGGATCACGAGGGCAGCGGTGTAATCGTCCCACAGCGTGTTGAGGAGCGTCATGGTCGCGTACAGCACCAGGCCGAGCGCGGCGAACAGGCGGATGCCGAATTGCTGGCGGAACCGCAGGAAGAGCAAGTTGCCCGACACGTTGGTCATCGCGTACGCGGCGGTCAGCCACGCGCCTTCGACGGGCGTCAGTCCGAGCCGGCCTTGGATGAAAGGAAGATTGACGCCGACGAACGCGCTGCCGAGCGAGGCGGTCGCGCCGATGAGCACCGCCGTGGCGCCGTAGGCCAGCCGCGCCGGACCCGATCGGTCCGGGATCGGCGGCATGCCCGGGCTTGGCGGTATGCCCGGCAACTATCGGCGTCCGCCGCATCTGGATGCCGCGTCGTGGGAGTGTCCCGCGACCCGGCGACCATCTCCCCTCGACCGACCCTCAGCCGAGGTTCGTCTCGGCTCAGACTGACACGCTGGACCGCGATGAGACATCGTCTTCCCTGCAGCGCCGGATAGCCGTGGATCGGCCCAGCGCGTCTCGACGGCGTGAGACCGCGTGCGCTGTTCGGTCGTTCCGAGCGACGATTACGCCATCGTCGCGCCTGTCGGCTGATCTAGATCAGCGGGCGCACCGGACGGATCAGACCAGGCTGGGCTTCAGACTGACGGTCCGCAAGCCCGCGACGATCCGGTCGAGCATCATCAACGAGTCGTGCAGCCGCTCCGCGTCCTGCTCCTTGTACTCGGTCTCGGCCTGCACCGTCGCGGCATCCACGACGATGTCGACCGCCTGCTCGTCGGTGAGCGTGCCTCCATCGACCAGCGCGTGGATCAGGCTGTCCATCAGGACGAGCGCCGCTCGCCCGTGCGGATCGCCCTGTGGATCGGATTTCAGGGTCGGAGGAGTGGAGGTGCCCATGACGTTACGCTCACTGACCAGGCGGGAGCACGAACTGCCCCACGATGATTATGTCAAAGATACCAATATGAAGCCCAAGGCGATTGATCGAGATCAACGCGCGCCCGTTAAGAGCTTCGTCGAACGAGTCTTTTTACGACCAGGGGCCGCGTTGACGGCCCCTGGCACTCCCCGGGTCTCGGCGAAGGACGAGCGGCATGCGTCTCAACCATAACGCCGCTGCCGCGAGGCGGACGGCAGATGAAGATAGCTGCCGTCGAACCCGGCGATGCTGGCGAGCGCGCCTAGGTCGTACATCATCAGCGTCCCCGCCCGCAACTGCATCAATCCCGCCAATCGCAGCTTCCGCAACACGCGGCAGACATGGACGGCGGTCAAGCCCAGGGCGTCGCCCAGCTCCGCGTGGCTCAAATCCAGCGACAGGCTCCTGTCGGCGACGAGACCGACGCTGTTGCCGCGAACGTACAGCTCGCACATCAGGTGCGCCACACGCTGCACGCTGTTGCGCCGTCCCACATTGACCATCCAGGCCTTGAGGATGTCCTGGTTCACCAGTTGCGCCCATGACAGGCTGCGGGCGAACACCGCCCTGGAGGCGACAAGCTCCTCCACCCGGGCGCGCGGGATCGTCGCCACGCGACACGGCGTCAACGTCGCCATCGTGTCGTCCATCACGTCGAGCACCATGATGTGCATGTGACAGCAATCGCCGGGCATGAGGATTTCGGTGATCTGGCGGGTGCCCTCCGGCAGCATCTTGTACCGGCATGCCAGGCCGCGCAGGATTACGAACAGCGAACCGGTCTCGTCGCCTTCACGCAGCAGATCCTGATGCGCGGGCACCTCGCGCGCGTGCTCACAAGCGCGGTCGAGCAGGTCGATCTCGACCGCCGACAGCGGGGCGAAACTGTTGATCTTGGCGACAAGAACGTTCGGGAAACTGACGTCGTCCATCCTCGATCGCCCCGTGCCGAACAGTGATGCCGGCACGGGACTAATCGACCGAGCCCGGTCTCACAACAACTTGTCGAGCGTGATCGGCAAATCGCGGATCCGCTTGCCGGTGGCGTTATAGACGGCATTCGCGACGGCGGCACCGATGCCGGTGATGCCGATCTCGCCGACGCCGCGCGCGCCCAGCGGCGCGTGCGGGTCGGGCGTGTCGGTCCAGATCACGTCGATCTCGGGCACGTCCATGTGCACAGGCACATGATACTCGGCGAGGCTGGGGTTCATGATCCGACCGTTGCGCTCGTCGAATTGCGCTTCCTCCATCAGCGCCAGGCCCAGCCCCATAATCATGCCGCCGCGGAACTGGCTGGCCGCCGTCTTGGCGTTGAGGATGCGTCCGCAGTCGTAGGACCCGAGCAGACG
>NZ_CAHJWW010000213.1 GCF_903643035.1 Sphingomonas bacterium
ATCTTCATCCCGGGGTCCGCCGGAGTGGCGGCACGAGGCGGGGATTGACCGATGTTGTCCGTCGCACAGTCGGCGCCGGGCGGGCCTTTGCGCCGTGCTGGCGAATGGCTAGATGGAGTAACATGGCGTCAACCCTCCGCTGCGACCTGGCGATCCTTGGCGGTGGCCTTGCCGGCGGCCTCATCGCGCTCGCCGTGGCGGCGCGGCGGCCGGCGGCGACGATCCGGCTGGTTGAGGCGAACGACACGCTGGGCGGCAACCATGTCTGGTCGTTCTTCGGCGCCGACGTCTCGCGTGCGCACCGTCCGATCCTGGAGCGGTTGGTGGCGTATGCCTGGCCCGGCTATGACGTCCGCTTTCCCCGTCACCGGCGCTCGCTGTCCGAGCCTTACTACTCGATCACCTCCGAGCGTTTCGACGCGGTGCTGCGCGCCTCGCTGCCGGCGGGAACGGTGATGACGGGGCGGCGCGTCCTTGCGGCCAGCACGACGGCCGCGGTGCTCGCCGACGGCGACCGGATCGAGGCGTCGGGCGTGATCGACGCGCGCGGGGCAGGCTCGGCGGGAGGCGACCTGTCGCTGCTCGACCTCGCGTGGCAGAAGTTCGTCGGCCGCGAGCTGACGCTCGCCGAGCCGCATGGGCTGGGTCGGCCGGTGGTGATGGACGCAACGGTGCCGCAGCTCGACGGCTACCGCTTCGTCTACACGCTGCCGTTCGGGTCCCGGACCGCCTTTGTCGAGGACACCTATTACAGCACTGCGCCCGACCTCGACGCGTCCGCACTCGACGCGCGGATCGACGGCTATGCCGCCGGCCAGGGATGGGAGGTGACGGCGCGCGGCCGGCGCGAGGCGGCGGCGCTGCCGGTGGCGCTGGGCGGCGATTTCGAGGCCTATTGGCGGGCCGGCGGACGGCGGATCGCCAAGGCCGGCATCCGCGCCGGGCTGTTCCATCCCACCACCGGCTACTCTCTGCCCGACGCGGTGCGCACCGCCGCGCTGGTGGCCGGCGCATCCGACTGGTCGGGCGCTGGCCTGCACGACCTTCTTCATGACCATGCGCGTCGCGCCTGGGACGACCGCGGCTTCTACCGCCTGCTCGACCGGATGCTGTTCCGCGCAGCCGAGCCGGCCGAACGCTACCGCGTGCTCGAACGCTTCTACCGCCTGAACCCAGCCCTGATCGGACGTTTCTATGCTGCCCGTTCCACTCTCCT
Source organism: Sphingomonas bacterium (assembly GCF_903643035.1). GTDB lineage: Bacteria > Pseudomonadota > Alphaproteobacteria > Sphingomonadales > Sphingomonadaceae > Sphingomonas. Next base: position 1,217 of record NZ_CAHJWW010000213.1, read on the forward strand.
CGACAAGGCCCGGATCCTGAGCGGCCGGCCTCCCGTGCCGCTGGCCCGCGCCATTCGCGCGATCCCGTCGGCCTCGCCGTCCCGCACCCTAGTCGCGGCCTCGGCGTCATGAGCCGCGTCTCCACATCCCCGCCGCGCACCTCCATCGTGATCGGCGCCGGTTTCGGGGGGCTGGCGCTCGCGATCCGGCTCCAGTCCGCCGGCGTGCAGACGACGATCGTCGAGTCGCGCGACAAGCCCGGCGGTCGCGGCTATTTCTGGGAGCGGGACGGGTTCACCTTCGACGCCGGCCCGACCGTCATCACCGATCCCGCCTGCCTGAAGGAATTGTGGGCGCTGTCGGGCCGCGACATGGCAGAAGACGTGGTGCTCGACCCGGTGCTGCCCTTCTACCGGCTCAACTGGGCGGACGGCACCAACTTCGACTACACCAACGACGATTCGGTATTGTTCCGTGAGATCGCCAAGCTGAACCCCGACGATGTGGAAGGCTACAAGAAGTTCCTCGACTATTCCGCCGGCGTGTTCAAGGAAGGTTATGAAAAGCTCGGCAAGGTCGCCTTCCTCGACTTCGCGTCGATGATAAAGGCCGCGCCCGCGCTGATGAAATATCAGGCGTGGCGGTCGGTCTATTCGATCGTGTCGAGCTTCGTGAAGTCGGAAAAGCTGCGCGAGGCATTGAGCTTCCACACGCTGCTGGTGGGCGGCAACCCGATGACGACCAGCGCGATCTACGCGCTGATCCACAAGCTGGAGCGCGACGGCGGCGTGTGGTTCGCACGCGGCGGCACCAACCGGCTGGTGGCTGGCATGGTGACTCAATTCGAGCGGCTGGGCGGCGAGATCCGCCTGTCCGATCCGGTGGTGGAGATCGAGACGCTGGGCGACCGGGTGACTGGCGTGCGGACGCAGAGCGGCTGGCAGGGGCAGGCGGACGCGGTCGCCGCCAATTCGGACATCGTCCATACCTATCGCGACCTGCTGTCGACGTCGCGCAGCGCCAAGCGGACGACGCAGCGGCTGGAGCGCAAGCGCTACTCGCCGTCGCTGTTCGTGGTGCATTTCGGCGTGCGCGGCACCTGGCCGGGCATCCCGCACCACATGATCCTGTTCGGCCCGCGCTATAAAGGCCTTCTGGAAGACATTTACGACAATGGCGTGCTGTCCGCCGACTTCTCGCTATATCTCCACCATCCGACCGTGACCGACCCGAGCCTCGCGCCCGAGGGGATGAGCACCTTCTATGTGCTCGCGCCGGTGCCGCACATGGGCAAGTTCCCCGTCGACTGGGACGAGGTCGCGTCCCAGCTGGAAAAGCGCATCCTGGACGAGGTCGGCCGCCGGCTGATCCCCGACATCCACGACCGGATCGTGACCAAGTTCAGCTACACCCCCAAGGATTTTGGGCAGGATCTGAACGCGCACATGGGCTCCGCCTTCAGCCTGGAGCCGGTGCTGCAGCAGAGCGCGTACTTCCGCATCCACAACCGCGACGACGCGATCCCGAACCTCTACTTCGTCGGCGCGGGCACGCACCCGGGCGCCGGGATACCGGGCGTGGTGGGGAGCGCGAAGGCGACGGCGGCGCTGATGCTGGGAGGATGAAGTTCTAGATACCTGCCAGCCTGAAGCCGATCGCGGATTTCGTCTCACGAGTCGTGGTCGGCGTGCTCGGGTTCGCGGTCATCATGAGCGTCGCGGTCGCGCTCGGCTTCTTGGTTCGGGGTTTCGAGGCGCTCGGCTTCAATCCGCCCTGGTTCGCCGCGACGGTCGAAGTGTTCGAAGTTGGCCTGTTCGCGCTCGATCTCCTGCTCTTCAGCTTGTTTTTGCCCATGGAAGCGATCAAGTTGGCACGCAAGCTGATCGAAGAGGTGCGCGAATGAGTGGCGGACGGAAAGGGCGCGACGACGCCGGCAGCCTCTCCATCGATGGCGCATACCTGCGTGAGCAGGCGCATGAGGCGGTGAAGCTCTTCTTCGCGCCACTTGCCGGCGTGTATCGCGCGATCAACGATCAGCCCGCCGTGCGGAGCGACGAGCGCGCCTGACGTCCCGGACCGCCCGAACCGATTCGGACAACACCGGCTGTGAAGCGCCTCGCCATCTACTGCGGCTCCGCCACGCCCGCCGATCCCGCCTATATGGCCTGTGCGCGCGCGGTGGGCGCGGGGTTGGCGGCACGGGGGATTGGCGTCGTGTACGGGGGCGGCAGGCTCGGGCTGATGGGGACGGTGGCCGATGCGGCGCTGACCGCTGGGGGCGAGGTGGTCGGGGTGATCCCGCAGGCGCTGGTGGACGCGGAGGTCGCGCATCGTGGACTGACCCAGTTGTATACCGTCGAGGGCATGCACCAGCGCAAGCAGGCGTTCACCGACCTTGCCGACGGCTTCGTCACTATTCCCGGCGGTACGGGAACGATGGACGAGTTGTGGGAGGCGTTGTCCTGGGCGCAACTCGGCTACCACGCCAAGCCGGTCGGGCTGCTCAACCTGAACGGTTACTACGACGAGATCGTGGCGTTCTGGGGCAAGATGGGCGCGGTCGGCTTCCTGCGGCCACAGCACCGCGACCTGCTGATCGTCGCCGACACGCTGGACGCATTGCTGGAGCGGATGGCCGCCCATGTGCCAGCGCAGCCGATCGTGGCGATGCGCGCGGCGGACCTGTAATCCGTCGCGATCTGCGGTCAGCGCCTCAACCCCGTTCGGGCTGAGCCTGTCGAAGCCTCGTCCTTCTTTTTCGGGCGTAGAAGAGAAAGACAGACCTTCGACAAGCTCAGGAGGAACGGTAGAGGGGAGCGTGGCCTCGCTTACCCCCCCGATCCATGACGCCCCTACCCGCGCCGAAACCGTCGCCGCCGCGCGCGAGTCGATCGCGGTCGGGTCCAAGAGCTTCGCCGCCGCCAGCCGGCTGTTCGACCCCGCCACCCGCGAGCGTGCGTGGCTGCTCTACGCTTGGTGCCGGCGGTGCGACGACCTGGCGGACGGGCAGGTGGCGGGGCACGACATGAGCGCGGTCGACGACGCGCCCGCGCGGCTGGCGGCGATCACCGCGATGACGCAAGCGGCGCTGGCGGGCGAGACGGTGAGAGAGGCCGCCTTCGACGCGCTGCGCTTCGTCGCCGCCGAGACGCGGATGCCGCCGCGCCTGCCCCGCGACCTCGTCGCCGGCTTCGCGCTGGACGCGGAAGGATGGCGGCCGCGGACGGAGGACGACCTGTACCGTTACTGCTACCATGTCGCGGGCGCGGTGGGGTGCATGATGGCGGTGGTGATGGGGGTGCCGCCCGACGATGAGGGCACGCTCGACCGCGCCTGCGACCTAGGGATGGCGTTCCAGCTCGCCAACATCGCCCGCGATCTGGGCGAGGACGACGCGGCCGGCCGCTGCTACCTGCCGACGCAGTGGCTGGCGGAGGTCGACCTGCCGCCCGGCGAGCTGATGCGCCCCGCCTGGCGCCCGCGCGTGGCGATGCTGGCGCGGCGTTGGACGAGAGTTGCGAGGGCGTTGAGCGTTGCTGTTGCGATCAGAGGGTCGGAG
>NZ_CAHJWW010000214.1 GCF_903643035.1 Sphingomonas bacterium
ACCGTCTCCTCCATGCCGGTGCCGACGAACGGCGCCTCGGCGCGGACCAGCGGCACCGCCTGACGCTGCATGTTCGACCCCATCAGCGCGCGGTTGGCGTCGTCGTTCTCCAGGAACGGGATCAGCGACGCGGCGACCGATACCAGCTGCTTGGGGCTGACGTCCATCAGCGTCACCGTGTCGGGCAGCGCGTTCAGGAACTCGCCCGCTTGGCGCGATGACACCAGCTCCTCGGTGAAGCCGCCTTCGCCGTCGAGGTCGGCGGACGCCTGCGCGATCGTGTGCTTGGCCTCCTCCATCGCCGACAGGTAGACGACGTCGTTCGTCACCTTGTGGTCGACGACGCGGCGGTACGGCGTTTCGATGAAGCCGTACTTGTTGACGCGGCTGAAAGAGGCGAGGCTGTTGATGAGGCCGATGTTCGGGCCTTCCGGCGTCTCGATCGGGCAGATGCGGCCATAATGCGTCGGATGCACGTCGCGCACCTCGAACCCGGCGCGCTCGCGGGTGAGCCCGCCCGGCCCGAGCGCCGATACGCGGCGCTTGTGCGTCACTTCCGACAGCGGGTTCGTCTGGTCCATGAACTGCGACAGCTGCGACGAGCCGAAGAACTCGCGCACCGCCGCCACCGCGGGCTTGGCGTTGATGAGGTCGTTGGGCATGACCGTCGACACGTCCACCGACGACATACGCTCCTTCACCGCGCGCTCCATGCGCAACAGCCCGACGCGATACTGGTTCTCCAGCAGCTCGCCGACCGACCGCACGCGGCGGTTACCAAGGTTGTCGATATCATCGATCTCGCCCTTGCCGTCCTTCAGGCCGACGAGCGTCTTGATGACGGCGAGGATGTCCTCGGTGCGCAGCGTCGTCACCGTATCCTCGGCATCGAGGTCCAGGCGCATGTTCAGCTTCACGCGGCCGACCGCCGACAGGTCGTACCGCTCCGGATCGAAGAACAGGCCGGCGAACAGCGACTCCGCGGTCTCCAGCGTCGGCGGCTCGCCGGGGCGCATGACGCGATAGATGTCGCTCAGCGCCTGCTCGCGCTCCTCGGCCTTGTCTACCTTTAGCGTGTTGCGGATCCACGGACCCGTCGAGACATGGTCGATGTCGAGCAGCTCGACGGTGGTGATCCCCGCCTGGTCGAGCTTCTCGAGGTTCTCGGCCCCGATCTCGTCGCCCGCCTCGACATAGATCTCGCCCGTCGACTCGTTGATGAGGTCCCAGGCCGAATAGCGGCCATAGATCTCCTCGGTGGGGATCAGCAGTTCGGCCAGTCCGTCCTTGGCGGCCTTGTTGGCGGCGCGGGGGCTGATCTTCTGGCCGGCGGCGAACACCACCTCGCCCGAGTTGGCGTCGACGATGTCGTAGCTGGGCTTGGCGCCACGCCAGTTCTCGGCCTGGAACGGGATTTTCCAGCCACCCTCGCCGCGCACGAACGTCAGGTGGTTGTAGAAATGGTCGAGGATATCCTCGCCGTTCATGCCGAGCGCGAACAGCAGCGCCGTCACCGGCAGCTTGCGCTTGCGGTCGATGCGGACGTTAACGACGTCCTTAGCGTCGAACTCGAAATCAAGCCACGAGCCACGATAGGGGATCACGCGCGCGGCGAAGAGATACTTGCCCGACGCATGCGTCTTGCCGCGGTCATGGTCGAACAGCACGCCCGGCGAGCGGTGCATCTGGCTGACGATGACGCGTTCGGTGCCGTTGATGAAGAACGTGCCGTTCTCCGTCATCAGCGGCATGTCGCCCATGTAGACGTCCTGCTCCTTGATATCGAGCACCGAGCGGGTCTCCGTCTCCGGGTCCACCTCGAACACGATCAGGCGCAGCGTGACGCGCATCGGCGCGGCATAGGTGATGCCGCGCTGGCGACACTCCTCCACGTCGAACTTGGGGTTCTCCAGTTCGTAGTTGACGAAGTCGAGCTCGGCGGTGCCGGCGAAGTCGCGGATCGGGAACACCGATCGCAGCGTCTTCTCCAGCCCCGACACATAGCCGATCGACGCATCGGAGCGCAGGAACTGCTCGTAGCTCTCGCGCTGCACCTCGATCAGGTTCGGCATCTGCACGACTTCGTGGATGTTGCCGAACACCTTGCGGATGCGCCGCTTGGCCGTGCTCTGCCGGTCGCCCTGCTGCTCGGGCCGCGCCGTCCCTGCATCGATCGCCTTGGTCGCCATGGAATATGTGCCTCGTCAGCTTGAAACTTTGCCCGGAGTCCACCGGCGGGCGTGCGAGCGGACGCAAAAAACTGCCTGTTCCCTCGAAGGGAGCGGCAGTCTCATGCGTCCTATACCAACGGCATCCATCCGATCGACACGGTGCGCGACGCCATGCCATTTCCCGATGCCAGTGTGTGATTTCCGTACATAGGGGCGCTGTTGGAGACTGTCAAAGGCCCATCACGCTCCCTTCGAAAGGAACGGGGAAGGGATGGGTCGGCGAGCGATCCATCCGGCGCGCCGCGAGCTGGCGTGACCCGTCTTCGAAAGGATGACAGAGCGCCGGGATTGTAGGAAGCATGCCGCACCGATACCCGACCGCAGTCCAGTGGAGCCACCATGATCGCCAGAGCCGCCCTCCTTCTCGCCACCTCCGCGCTCACCCTCAGCCCCGCGATGGCCCAGACCGTTCCCGGGACCACGCCGCCCGCGGCGCCCGCTTCCACCCCCGCGACGCCCGATACCGCCGGGACCACGCCCGCCGGTGTCCAGCCCAAGGATGCGGGAACCAGCGCACAGGCGGCGGCCGGCGACATTCCCGCCAAGTTCACGCCACCCGGCGCGGACCAGGATTACGTCAAGCGCGAGGTGATGATCCCGATGCGCGACGGGGTGAAGCTCTACACCGTAATCGTCTATGCCAAGAACCTGACGAACGCGCCGATCGTGCTGACCCGCACGCCGTACAATGCCAAGGGCCGTGCCAACCGGGCGGACAGCGCGCTGGAAATCTCCACCCTGCCGCTCGCCGACGAGCAGTTCGTGCGTCAGGGCTATATCCGCGTCTATCAGGACATCCGCGGCAAATACGGGTCGGAGGGCGACTATGTCGTCACCCGGCCCGTCATCGGCCCGCTGAACGCCACCAAGGTCGACCACACCACCGACGCCTACGACACGATCGACTGGCTGGTGAACAAGGCGAACCTGCCCGAGGGGAACGGCCGCGTCGGCATGATCGGATCGTCCTACGAGGGGTTCACCGTCGTCATGGCGCTGCTCCACCCGCACCCCGCACTGAAGGTCGCCGCGCCGCAGTCGCCGATGGTCGACGGCTGGATGGGCGACGACTGGCTGCATTACGGGGCGTTCCGGCTGACCAACATCGGCTGGCTCGGCTCGCAGACCGGCTACAAGGGTGCCGGGAAGGCGCCGCCGTCGGGCGGGTACGACGACTATGACAACTTCCGCACCATTTCGGCGGGCGACTGGGCGAAGAAGTTCGGTTACGACCAGCTGCCCTATTGGCAGCGGATGGTGCAGCACCCCGCCTATGACGGCTTCTGGCAGGGGCAGGCGCTCGATGTGCTGCTCGCACAGAACCCCTCGAGCATCCCGACCCTGTGGGAGCAGGGGCTGTGGGACCAGGAGGACATGTACGGCGCGATCCACAGCTACGAGGCGCTGGTGAAGGCGGGGCACGCGGGCAACAACTTCATCGTCATGGGTCCGTGGCGGCACAGCCAGGTCAACCGCGAGGGCAAGAGCCTCGGCCCCCTCGAGTGGAACGGCGACACCGCGCAACAGTATCGCGACGAGATGGTGATGCCGTTGTTCAACCAGTATCTCAAGGACGGTCCGCCCGCCGGCCTGCCCGCCGCGGCGATCTACAACACGGGCGAGAACCACTGGGACAGGCTCTCGCGCTGGCCGATCGCCTGCGCGAAGGACTGCGCGGCGCCGCTGACGCCGTGGTATCTCGAGCCGGGGCACCGGCTGGGCTTGGAGCGGCTGGGCGGCCCCGGCGACAGCTACGTGTCCGATCCCGCCAATCCCGTGCCGCACCTGCCGCGGCCGGTGAACTTCGGCGACGGCCGCTGGGGCGACTGGCTGGTCAGCGACCAGCGATCGGTCGACGGGCGCACCGACGTGATGAGCTATTCCACCGACGCGCTGAAACAACCGGTGCGGGTGTCGGGCGTGCCGTGGGCGGACATCTTCGCCAAGACCACGGGGACCGATGGCGACTTCGTGGTTAAGATCATCGATGTCTATCCCGACGAGGTCGCAAGCAATCCCAGGATGGGCGGCTATCAGCTCGCGATCAGCCTCGACATATTCCGCGGCCGGTACCGCGACAGCTTCGCGCATCCGAGCGCGATCCCGGTCGGCAAGGTGCAGGAATACCACTTCCGGCTGCCGGCGGTGAACCATGTCTTCCAGCCGGGGCACAGGATCATGGTGCAGGTCCAGTCGTCGCTGTTCCCGCTGTACGACCGCAACCCGCAGACGTTCGTGCCCAACATCTTTCTCGCGAGGCCGGGCGACTACCGGAAGGCGACGGTGTCGATCGAACATGGCGCGGCGGGCGCCAGCGCGGTGTTGCTGCCGGTGGTGCCGCTCGCCCCGGCCGAGGTGCTCGCGGCGCGCTGAGGCCAGACGGGCGTCGGGCACGGGCCGGCGCGCGGTCCGCACCGGCGTCGCGGGGGCGG
>NZ_CAHJWW010000215.1 GCF_903643035.1 Sphingomonas bacterium
CAGCATGGCCGGGTCCGGATGATCGACGCGGCGGCGGGCGTCGCCGACGGATGGCGGCCGGTGTCGCTCGTGCCTAGCCGTACCGTCGACGCGCTGGCCGCGCTCGGCGTGCCCGTCGCCACGCTGCTGCTGGCCGCCCGGCTAACCGCCGCCGATCGCGTGCGGGTCCTGCACGTCCTGCTGTTGCTGGCGGGGGCCAGCGCCTTCGTCGGCCTGCTCCAGGCCAGCGGATTGCAGATAAGCCTGTTCCGCGTGAACGGGTTCGAGATATCGGGGTTGTTCGCCAACAAGAACCACCAGGCGGCGCTGCTGGCGGCCATGCTGCCGATGCTGGCGGTCGCGGCGCGCGTCACCCGCCTCGACCGCCGGAGCGCATGGCTTGTGAAGCTGCTTGCGGCCGGGGCGGCGCTGGTCGTCGTCGTCCTTATCATCGTCACCGGATCGCGCGCCGGGCTGGTGCTCGGCGTCGGCGCGATCCTGCTCGCCCTGTTCTACGGCCTGTTGCGGATCGAGCTGTTCGAGCGGATGCCGGCCTGGTCGGCGGTGGCGACCAGGCTCGCGCTCGGGGCGGTCGTGGCGGGATCGGCGGCGCTGGCCACCGTCCTCGCCGCCCGCGGCCTCGCGTTCAGCCGGCTCGAGACGGCGGGCGCCGACATCCGCCCGCTATGGTGGGCCAGCATCGTCCACGTCCTGCCCGGCTATCTGCCCTGGGGATCGGGGATCGGCTCGTACGACGAGGTCTATCGCATCATCGAGCCCACCGCCCTGCTGCGCGAGACCTATTCGAACCATGCGCACAACGAGTATCTGGAGGTCGCGCTCACCGCCGGGATACCCGGGCTGCTCCTGACGGCGGCGGCACTGCTCTGGGCGGGCCGGGAGTTCTGGCGCAACCGGCGGGGGGCGGAGCCGGAGCCGGTGTTCGCGCGGCTCGGCGTCTCGATCATCCTGATCCTCGCCGTCGCCAGCATCACCGACTATCCGCTGCGGACCCCGCTGCTGTCGGCGGTCCTGGCGCTTGCGGCGAGCTGGTGCGCCGCCCCCCTGCCCGACCGGGACGCGACGCGATCCGGCGATCGCCAGAACGCGCGCCCCGCGCCCACACCTCGCGCATAGCGATGTTGGCAAGCGCCGCATCGATCCGGTATCGCACGACGGCGCCCCTTCGGATCGGACCCTTCCTTGCCGGCTAACCAACTCCCGTATAACGGCTTCGCGTCCCAGGAGCGGTTTCCCCAACCACAGGCGGGGGCAGGCGCGCAGGCGGGGACACGGGCGCCGGCGCGGTTCGCGCCCCTGATCTGTTTCCTCATCGGGCTGTCGGTGCTGGTCCCGATCGCGCCCGAAGCCAGGCTGACGCTGTACGACCTCGTCGCGGTCGGGCTCGTCGTCGCGCATCCGCAGGTCGTGCGCGACCTGTTCGGGACGTTCCTGGCGCTGCTCGTGGCCAGCCTCGCCTTCATGGCGCTGTCCGTCTTCATCAACGGTTCGGGCATGGCCGCGCTGGCCGGGCGCGGATATCCGTCAGTCGCGCTGTTCGTCGAGAGCGTGGGATATTGCATCGTCATCAGGAACAGCCCCGACAAGGGCCGCGCGGCGCTGGTCGCCGGCACCATGATCGGCATCTGCTGCCATTATTTCTATCCCAACGACCTGCGCGTACACGATTATCCGATCAAGTTCCTGATCGGCGTCCCCCTCGGGGCCGGATTGCTGGCGCTGTACGCGCTGGCGTCGGGAGGCAAGGCGCCCTCCGTGGCGTTCATCGCCGTGCTGCTGGTCGGCTATGCGGTGTTCTGCTTCGCGGGCGGGACGCGGTCGGTCGGCGGCGTGTATTTCGCCTCGGCGATCGTCGTCCTCTGCATGGGTTTCCTGCGCGTGCCGGCGAGCTACCGGCGGCTGGCCCCGGTCTTCATCATCGGCGCCGCGATCCTGGGCTATGGGGTCACGGAACTCTATGCCTTTCTGGCGATCAAGGGCCTGTTCGGCTATCGCGCGGCGGAGATCGCGATCTTCCAGAGCTCGTTCGGGTCGATCCTGCTGGGCGGCCGTCCGGAGATCATCGTCAACCTGCTGGGGATCGGGGACCACCCGTTCATCGGCGTAGGCATCTACAACTATTCGAACGAGTATCTCTACGACCTTATCAGCCTGTCGGTCTACGCCAGCGACGACGTGCTAAGCTCGGGCAACATCCTGTACCATTCCGCGCTGGTCGCGACGGCGTTCGAGACCGGCATACCCTCGGCGATCGTCTGGCTGTACCTGGTCTATATCGCGATCTTCGCCGTGCCCCTGCTGTCGCTGGAAAAGGGCATCACGCGCTCGTTCGTCGCGCCCCTGCTGCTGATGACGGCCTGGATCATCCTCTATTCCCCGCCGATCCCCTATAACCGCTTCGTGCTGGCGATCGGCGTCGGCCTGGCGTTCACGATGCGCTTCGATTGGATGCAGAAACAGCTAGGTGAGTCGGGCGCCACCCCAGTCCTATCTCAAGCAGTGGTCAGCTAGATTTACTTGCGCTGTTGTGAAGACCGTCAGCGTCAGGCGGTGTCGCGGAGAAGGACGATGGGGCGCGCAACGTCGCGCCGGCGTTGCGCCGCCGAGAAGGGCAGCCCTGCCCAGTTGTTGAGGCCGACCCGCACCAGCACCGCCTGAACGCTGATCGGCAACAACACTCCCGTTACCACCGCTGCGGGGAGGATCAGCGCCGGATTTGTGACGTGCAGCACATGAAGCATCACCGCGCGAACAAAGCCGAGCATCAGGGCGTGCATTACGAAGATACCCATCGAATAGCAGCCGAACGTCGCCAGCAGGCGCGTAACTACATTCCTAGGTGCACGATCTTCGATTACAAAACAGCACGATAATGTGGCTGCGATCCCTAGCAGCGCGGCCGGAAACGGCCATCGTTCGGGAACGCCAACAGCATGGCAGGTGAAGGCGACGGCTAGAAACATCAATACTAGCAGCGCCGCCGGCCCTCCAGTCCGGGGCAACCGCTCTACCCAGCCCCGTGACCGCGCGAGCAGACCCAAGGCGAAATAAAGAAAGCCGTAGCCAATGTCGCCGAACACCTCCGCGTGCAGCCAGGCAGCGATCGCGAACATAAGCAACCCGCCCACAACCAGTATCTCGGGCCGCACCCGGTACAGGTAGAAGGCGAGAATGTTGCAGAAAAACAACGCATACAGGAACCAGAAAATCAAGATCGGGCTCCATCCAATCGCCAGCACACGCGCTACCGGTATCGTGCTGTTGACCAGTCCCGACCCTGCGAGCGCCATCTGCACTCCTGCCTGAAGCAGCGACCAGACAAGATACGGATAGGCGATCGTCAGCATGCGGCTGCGCCAGAAGGGATAAGCCAGCTTGCCGGCTGAATGAAACAGCCATCCCGACATGAAAAAGAAGATTGGCATGTGAAAGGTGTAGATAATGTAGTCAGACACCAGCAGCGGCGACATCGGGCCAATCGCATGCGCCTCGACCAGCCCACGCAGGCCATGCCCGTAAACGACCAGAACGATCGCGAAGCCCTTTGCCATGTCGAAGGCTTGCAGCCGTTCACGCTTGTCCTGTTGCACCCTATGGGATTCCTTACATCGATCTGATCGCCCCGCCGGATGCCGGCGCGGGCTCGCGCCGGCCGTTACTGCGGCTGGCTCTCGTCCTGCGGAACGGGCGCGATGATCGGGGCCGCGCGCACGTTGTCGGACTGCGCGGTCTTGTACGCGGCCGTGGGATTGGCGGTCGCGTCGGGCTGATACCGCTCGATGCGCAGGCTCAGCCGGTTCTCGATCCGGCTGTTGGTGCGGTCGTTGAGCCGCAGCGCGTTGGTGTTCGCGGGCACCCCGGTCGCGTTGAGCCGCGCGCCATAGGCGGTCGCGGTGTCGCGCACCGTGCGCGTCTGTCCCGACGCCGGACCGGCCAGGACGGCGACCATGACAATTCCGATCCCGATCCCGCGCTTCATCCCTACGCCTCCTCCGACGTCTCCTACCTACTTTGTCCTACCCACCTTGCCGGGTTTCTCCAAACGCCCGGCGATCCGCGCGCGGCAGGATCGACCGCCGACCCTCAGGCGTCCGCCGGATGCCCCGCCGGACGCCTTGGTCGATCGCCCACAGCCGCTCTCCCAGGACAAGCTGGCCGGCGTTGGTAAGGTGGACGCCGTCGCTCTCCATCGGCAGGTCGTCGTCGTCGAGCAGCACCTGCGAGCCACCGGCGCCGGCCGCCACGCTCGTCTGCGCGGCGCGGAGCAATGCGATCTTGGCCCGTTCGATGAGGACGTCGTCCATCCGGTAGCTCGGCCCCGTGACGCTCAAGGCGCCAACGATCAGGTCGTCCGCACCGAACACGGGGGCCGCGAGAGCAGTGACGTCCGGCTCGATGGTGACTCGGGCGAGGCTCACCCCGTTCCTCCCGAAACGCCCGCTGACCGCGGCTCCGATCGCGGTGCCTTCCATCGGCACCGTCCGGCCTATCCAGGCGGCGTGCCGGATCGAATGCCGGCTCAGGACCTGCCGGATATAGACGACTTGGTCGCCAGCGATCGGAACACCGAGGTTTGCAGTCTCACCGGTCAGATCAGCGAGCTGCTCGAGGTAGGGAGCCGAGAGGTCGTAAAGGTCGATGCCATGGAGTGCCATGACTCCG